>JAZQWQ010000082.1:0-13216 GCA_045632385.1 Faecousia sp. | reverse complement strand
GCCATAATAGCAGACAACGGCGGCAGGGAGATCAACCTCTCCCTACCGCCGGTTTCTTATTTGTTCTCTTTTTTCAATCTTGCCTTTGCTTCCTCTACGGTTTCACCGTCTTTTTTGAGGTAAGCATCCACGAACTTATCTTCCAGCTTGGTGTAACCGCGAACAACGCCTTGTTCGATTTTCTTGTAGCCGCTGACGACACCCTTTTCAATTCCCTTATACCCGCCGGTTACTGCTTTTGCAATTTTTTTGTTTGCCTCCACAATTTTTGATTTGGCCATATCTGTATATTTTCCTCCAATCAGATTGATCCCAAGAAGCAGCACAACGATCCATACTGCTGTTCCTGTAAATATATTTAATAATAAGATTTCTGCTGCTTCCATACCCGGAAATGACACCAGCATCGATCGCTGCATCGTGTAAATGGAAACACACGCATCCGCAAGGGAAATGTTACGCAGCGTCTTGAATACCGGAGAAGCAGAATGTTTTGTAGTTACCATACCGATAATTGCAATTGTGATTTTCGTGAACGTGTATGCAGCGATGGTGATCATCACAATTTCGTGGAAGACGGTGCCTCTTTCTTGCACCGCGGACAGGATATTCACACCGACTATGCAAAAAGAAAGCACAACCAATAAAATTCCTGTAATGCGCCGTGCAAAAAGCTCCATATCATAATCGCCATTTGCTTTGCGTTTAACCTGCAATACAGAAAATCTTGTCATTGCAAGCACGGAATAATACGCACCTACTGTAATAAACCACCAGGAATGTGTAAGAAAACCTATAATACAGTTGCCCAGCGCATAAGCAACGTTCATTGCAAGACTTGTATATGGGCTTCTTACAAAATTGAATACGTTCATTTGATACCTTTTATCATCGGGATGAGCGCAATCAGCATAAGGATACCAAGCAAACCAACAAGCGTGCCCCAAATGATTTGCTTCCACACAAGACACATACACATACCTACACCCAGGACCAAGGTGGCAACGACGGCGTAAATAATACGGAACAGATTTTTACCACTCATTTTCGGCAGTTTCTTGTTTTCCATTTTGCACCAGATCAGAGCTGTGACCAGACCAAGCACGATGCCGATGGCGCCAAAAATCACACCTTCTGTAAAGGCATCCCATTCAGGCAAAAGCGCCATACACATACCCAGTGCGAAAAACACCCCACTTACAGTTCCGAGTATCAATGCAACAAAACTACTCTTTTTCATACGAAGATCTCCTTTCATTAAACCAACACTTGTGTTCTTATTGCACTTATAGTATAATCATTTCGGGAAAGCAAAACAACCAACAATGAAACGACGCGTGTTGGAATAATGGAGAAATGTTATGAATGTAAAAAACAATAAACGGCGCAGGGAGTCGCAAGAGAAAATTGAAAAGGCGTTTATAGAGTTGCTGCAAACCCGTGAAATTAAGGATATTACCGTTTCAGACCTTATTAAAATGACGGAATTGAATCGTAGCACATTCTATGCAAATTATATGGATATATTTGATCTGGCTGACAAAACGAGAGAAAAACTGGAAAATGATTTCAACAATCTGTTTGCCGATCATCATAATTTTACCGAGCGTACCGGCGCTCTGAAAATGTTCAGGCATATCAAGGAAAATCAAATCTTTTACAAGACCTATTTCAAGTTGTGTTACGACGACAAACACCTTGTTTCGATATATGATACAAGGCGCGCGGAAAAAGAACATATGGATAGCAACATTAAATATCATATTGAATTCTTTCGAAACGGTCTAAATGCGATTATCAAGCTATGGCTTGCGGGCGGTTGTCAAGAATCTCCTGAAGAAATGGCGGAGGTGCTAAAAGCGGAATATAGAGGAAGATAATGATGAAATTTTGCAAATCCCTTGAATTTTGAAAACAGATTTTTTTATTTTGGTTCGCCGGAGCGAAAGGGAAAACGTGTTGAATTTTGAAATACAGGGTGCTATAATGAACGTAAGATTCTTGCGTTTTGCATCGAAATTTACAAGAAAGAGGAAAGAACATGGATATATACGATAAAGAAATGAACCATAAAAAGTTGCGTCAGAAAATCGTCGGCGCATATATGCGTGTGTATCTTTTACTCTTTGCACTGCTGGCATTGAATGTGTGGCTGGGCTTGGATCTGGCAAAGCAAAATATAGATCTGCTGCAGCAGACGGGTTTGTTGTGCGCAAAGGGCATCTGGGGTGTGTTCTGGACGTATAGCATCGTTACAGCAGTATGGTTTTTGCTGGGAAGCATTCTGAAATTATTTGAGTATAGATCCGTATATCCTTTTGTGGGTGTGTGCGGATTAAATGCGGTATTTTTGTTTCAGATCAACACCCACGCCTGGCTGCAGTGCAAGCAGGTTTGGGCAACGATTTATGGCTTTGTGAGCCCGGTGCTGTTTTGGATCCTGTTTGCGGTGGCGGTGCTGGTGCTTGTGGCGGTGTTTTTTGAAAGAATACTGATGGCGATATTTGATTGCCTTGAAATTTTTTACGATGTGGTCGCATTGATCACCAAGGTGGTCGTATTTTTTGCTTGCGGTATCTTGTATTCTGTTGCATTTTCCAAACTGCTTGCGCTGCAATCTGTTTGGGTATTTGGCGGCGGAACTGCTGTCCTGGCAGTTTTGCTGTATTTCCTGTGGAACAAATTCATAACAAAGGACAAGGTCGTGCAGGAAGATATGGTGCAGAACCGTAAGAAAAGCGCGAATATTGTTTTGCGGATTTTGAAAGATATTGCGCTGGGAATGGTAGCATCCTTGCTTATTTTCTTTGCAGTGTCGGCACTGCACACGGCAGTCCTGGAAAAATGGACAGCTTTGGCCAATGTCAAAATCATCGATTTTGATATACAGGAAATCTTCTTTACCGAGCTGTCGCTGGTATTTTTGGTGATCTCCTTTGTCACATTGCTGGCCAACAAGACCGATGCAGTGTATTGGGTGGATGTTATCCAATATCGCTTGATAAAGCCCAACCATTCCAGCATCGTAGATATTTCTTCCTATATTTTTGCCAATTTGCTTTTATCGTTAATTGCTTTTATTTTCCCGGCTTTGGCAGATATGATGATCGTTTCTTTTGTGCTTACCATCATTCTGTTGGGCTTTTTGAGCATCAAGCTGCTGATCTCCTTTTTTGGTGTGGAGCATCTGAAGGAGGAACTCCGGGAAGAATATCAGATGGCCTTGGAATATCGCAGATTGATCTGCGATATGCAATTTGAAATCGAAAATCCTTTCTATTATTTTAACAAGCGTGAAAAAAATGCAGAAATGCCGCCTATACAAAAGCCTTTGGGCGAATTTGGATCCAGACATCCGATGGATACGACTCAATTGCAGAACCTTCACGACAAGCTGCTGTGGGGAAAGGAAGAACGGGGAAATTGGCGAAAGAGAAAGCGTTCTTACAGAAAATTATCCCATTATGCCAGAAAATTTAATTATAAAGTAGATGCGTATGAAGATATGCGCGATGGCTTGTATTCCAATATCATCAAGTGTATTGCCGAATACAAAGTCAGCGAAACCTGCGAACAAATTCTCTTCCTGCTTCAGTATAAAGAATACGAATACGCAATGGATTGCATGGAAAGAGTGATCGAACAATATCCGCTGGTATTTCTGGAAATGTTCAATGATTCCTTGGATGACATTGATAGAGATCAGGAAATTATCGAGTTCTTTAATGAAAAGCTGGCTGCGCTGTTGTCAGATGAAAAAAAGCGGATGCAGCTGAACGAAACCAAGTGTAAAAACGCAGTATATTGTATGGCAAAATGGATGTCCGATTGTGTTTCCAGTTTTGCACTACATATGCAGTTGAATGAGCTGGTTAAACGGAAAGAGGTTGCTTGGATACCGCTGATATACAGGGCCGGTTATTTGAACCCTGTTCGTAAGACGATATTGGCGCAAGTAAAAAAGCGGTATCAGATGCGGTTACGTGGGGAGCCTGCCCCACAGCCTGTTTTGTCACATGTCATATTCGGTATTGATACGGATTATAGCTTGACTGTTAATTTAATAAAATCTGATTTTCTTACATGCGCTTATGATACGTTGAGAGAATATAAAGATTTTTTGGAAATGCTTTATACGGAAATTGATAAGCGGTACAGAAGAACAGGTGCTTGCCTTGAGCCGAACGATACCTATGCAATACAAATTTGTGATTTGGCAGAGATCTTTTCTTTGGTAGAAGATAAATATGGCACGGATAGAGAAACGGTGCTTCCTTTTGTTGAGTTGATTGGCGATTGCTATTTGTACCTGAAATTGCTGTATACAACCAGAGATGGTAAAGCACAATATCCTGAAAAACTACAGGCCTACCAAAAAGACTTGGCAGTGAAGGCAGCTGCATTTTTGCAAAAATACAACTTTAGAGATAAAGAAAAGCTTCTGCGTGTGTTTGATTACAAGCCGGAAGCTGCAAAATAATATCCTGAGAAGTGGTCTGAAACCAAAGGGTTTCAGACCACTTTTTCTTCATTGATAGGCACAATGGAAAATGGGAGGAGTTTTTTAAGTGGGCGCAAGGGGATTGGATTGACAAAAAGGGGAAAGTATGGTATACTCACTTTACAAAGGTTCTAAACCGGTTTAGAACCGTACGGTAATTTTACAAAAAAGCAAAGGAGAAATGTAATATGCCAGTATATGAGTCCATTAAAAATGCCGACAATAAGATCAAAATTTCGGCAAACAACAGAGATTCTGTCGTTTTCGCGTGGGATAAGGTAATCGCTGCCCTGGCAGAAAAGAATGCAAAGACCATCGCCATTGACGGCTGGTACGGCATCGACTATGCAAAGATTGCAAAGGCTCTGGCTGCAAAGCTGGAGGCCCAGGGCAAGACACCGGCTTATATTGCTGTTGGTGCAGCTGCGGCAATCCACCGCTACCTGAACGAAAATGAGAAGACCCAGACCGTAGAAAATGCGGTGCTGGTGCTGCAGGAGGTTTCCGGCCTGCAGGCAGAAGAAACCCTTTCCAAAATGATTTTAGATTGCTATGGCAAGCTGATTGGCGGCGCAACCATCCGGGAACTTTGTACTCTGGCAGACAACGTAAAAGCTGCCTCCCTGAATGGGATTATCTAATGAAAAACCGGTGTCGGAAGAACTTCCGACACCGGTTATCATTATTTTGCAATACATTTTACCGATTCCCGAACTGCAATGTCCGTTGCGGTCATACTGACGCTACCGGTGGGTGTTTTGCTGATCAGGTTCATCAAAATATCAATGGCGCTGGAACCCAGCTGATCTTTGTCAATGGCGACCGTGGTCAGCCCCGGATAAATTTCGTTGGACAGGATAATGTCATCAATGGCAATAACGGAAATATCCTCTGGAACGGAAAGCTTGTTCTTTTGCAGATACCGGATCAGGGCAATGGCCAGAACGTCCTCCATACAGAAAATGGCGGTAGGACGTTCCGTTTGCCTGAGGAGGGGCGCAATAAATTCCTCGGTGGTTTCCCGGTTGTAGATTTTGTCGAAGCACCAGGCAGGATTGACCGGCAAGCTGTTTTCTTCCAGCGCCTGTTGGTAGCCGGAGAAAACCTGGGAATAAAAGGCCGGCAGGTTGGTGTTTCCCACAAAGCCAATGCTGCGGTGTCCTTTTTCAATCAGGTGCTTTACAGCGGTATAGGCCGCCAGCCGGTAATCCACATTTACGGTATAAAGTCCTTCGTGCAGGGAGTGGGCATCTGCCACCACGAAGGGGATGTCCAGGCTCTGCAAGGTGGAAATCAGCGGAGCAGGAATATCCTTCAAAAACACCAGTCCGTCTACGTCCTTGTTCAGAATATTGTCCGGCAGCGTCACCACACCGTCTACACAGCTGTACTCAGAATAAACCAGAGAGTAATTGAAGGCAGTGCAGCGCTTTAAAAGGGCGCTCATAATATCCAGATAAAACAGGTTGTCAAAGCGATAGCTGGTTTCGTCGAACACGACAGCAATCGTAAAGCTTTTCTGGAAGAAAAGCCGCTTGGAATTCATGGTAGGCCGATAGTTGGTCTCCTTGATCACGTCCAGCACTTTCTGCCGGGTCTGCTTGCTGACACCCTCTTTGTTATTCAGCACAAAGGAAACCGCGGTCTTGGAAACACCGGCGGCTTTGGCAATATCGGAAATGGTCAATTTACTTTTCATAGAAAGCACCTCAAAATTACTAAACCAAGTTTAGCATTTTTTGGCGCAAATGTCAAATTCCCACAGGCAAACACCTGTGGGAATGTTTTATGTTCTGGGTTCGGGGGCAAATTCGGCCCAGGCCAATGCAGCGGAGTAGATGATCGTTGGGCCAAGATTGAAAAAGTGGCAATCCAGCAGGCTGCAAAGGATCATCACAATTACAGCGCAGCCGATAAATACCTGATCCTTATGGTGCCGGGACAGGAGCATCTTCACGGTCTGTACCCGGTGCAGGATGTAGGCCGCCAGACCCACGGCACCGCAGCTTGCCAGCAGCTGGACGATGGTGTTGTGCCAACGAGGCGGGATCAGGTTGGAAAAGCTGTCCAGCGCGGAAAAGTCCCAGGGCTTGTAACCCGGAGAGAAGAAGGACACACCCAGTACCGGGTTTTGGACAAACAGCTTCAGACCTTCCGGATAAACCTTATCCCGGTTGGAGGGGAGAAGTCCCTTTGCCAAAAGCTCGGAGAACAGCAGACCCAGTTGCTTGCGGAACAGCAATATCACCGTCAAGGAGATGACCGATACGGTGATCAGGGCGATGAAATTGTGCCGCTTGTTCCGCGCGTACAACAGCATGATCAGTACGCACAGCGCATAGATAAAGACCGCACCGATAATCGAGCTGCGGGAGCAGGTTAAAAATACGCAGATCAGGGAGATCGAGCCGACCACCGTTCCCATCCAGCCTTTGCGGTACTTGGTAGCCAGGTAAAAGGCAAAGGGGATGAAAAAGGCCAGCAAAAAGCCAATGTTGTTGTACATACCCCAGCCGGTGTAGATCCGGGTGCGGCGGATAATGCCGTCCACGATAACACCCTGGGTGCAGTAGCACCAAAGGACTTCCAGGGACAAAACACTGCCGGCAGAAAAACCCATCCAGGCGAAGTAGTCCCGACGGACATTTCCCCAATCAATGCCCCGGCTGAAAAGCCAGTAGGGAAGCAGCAGACAGGCTGACTGCATCAGCGCAAACAGTAGGTTATTTTTTGCCGTCTGCAGGTAAGTGGCGCTTCCAATACCGCCCAGCAGATATGCGCCACACAGGGCGATCATACCCCAAATGCACTTGCACTTGCCGCTGAAAAAACGGCGGCGATCCCGGATTACCCGGTATAAAAGCGCCAGGGCAATGCAAGAGCCCATCACGGCGATACCCCAGCCGTAAAAAACAGCGTTGGGGTTTTTACCGGGGTTGTTGTTGGCGGAGGGCATAATATAGCAAGCCACGCAGATGGGAACAAGGCCCAACAGATCCGTGTCAAACAGACAAATATAGACTGCAATTACAGTAAAAAGAAGGTAGGCTGGCAGTTCCAATGACAAAATGTGGGCCAGCGCAGACAGCGCCAACACCACAATACAGAAATTGGGAGAAGCGATATAATTGTGGAACATGCCGGCTTTTTGCAAGAGTCCTGCCTTGCGGAAACCATTCATAACACCCAATCATTCCTTCTTGGTTTTTATATTTTTCTCTATTATACCTACCTTTCGACAAAAACACAAGAGATTTCTTGCGCCAAGCGGGTTGTGGGGTGGGTTTGCTATTGACGAAAGGGAAGAAAAACGTTAAAATAAGGAAAGAAAACCCATGGAAAGTCCTGGTTTGGAGAATTTATATGAGTGGAACTTTTTTGAAATTTTTAGCGCTTTTGTGTATGACGGTGGACCACGTGGGTCTGGTCTTTTTTCCGGGACAGATCATTTTCCGTCAGGTGGGTCGATTGGCCTTCCCTATTTTTGCCTATATGATCGCCGAGGGCTGTCACCATACCCACCGAATGGGAAGCTATTTGGGAAAAATGGCCTTGGCCGGAGCAATCTGTCAGGTGGCATACTATTTTGCCTTGGGCTCTTTGTATCAGTGTGTGCTGGTGACTTTTGCTTTGTCGATTGCCCTGATCTGGCTTCTGAAAAAGGCCCGGGACAGAAACAGCGGCTTCTGGTATTTCTTAAGCCTTTTGGGTGTGGGCGCTGTGTATTTTATTACAGAACAGCTCTCCGGCTACCTGCCCGGTACAGACTTTGCCATTGACTATGGCTTCTTTGGTGTGATGCTGCCGGTGGCTGTCTATTTGGGCAGAACCAAAGGCGAAAAGCTGACGTTGGCTGCCTTTGTGCTGACGGCTTTGGCAATGGATGCAGCATCTGTGCAGTACTATGCCTTGCTGACCATCCCGCTTTTGGCCCTTTATAACGGCAAGCGGGGCAAGGGTTTGGGGAAATACTTCTTCTACATCTATTACCCAGCCCATTTGCTGGTGATCCACGTGCTTGCTTATTTTCTGTAAGAGAGAGGAAGAAAATTATGCGTATTGTTGTGAAAGTCGGCACCTCTACTTTGGCCCATCCCGGCGGACGGATGAACATTCGCCGTGTGGAGCTTTTGTGTAAGGTGCTGAGCGATATCAAAAATGCCGGCAATGAAGTGGTGCTGGTGTCCTCCGGCGCCATCGGTATGGGTGTTGGAAAGCTGGGGCTTTCCGGACGTCCTCAGGATATGCCCGGAAAACAGGCGGCGGCTGCAGTTGGTCAGTGTGAGCTTATGTATACATATGACAAACTGTTTTCCCAATATAACCACACCGTTGCCCAAATTTTGCTGACAGCCGATGATATTCACGATCCCCGGCACAGCACCCACGTGCAGGATAACTTAGAGCAGCTGCTGAGGTGGAACGTGCTGCCGGTTATTAACGAAAACGATGCCGTGTCTATTGATGAGATCGGTGTGCATACCACCATCGGCGAGAACGATACCCTGGCGGCCTATGTGGCCCGGCTGGTCAAGGCAGACACCCTGGTGTTGCTGTCGGATATCAATGGCCTTTATACCGCAGACCCCCGTCAGGATGCCAATGCGACCCTGATCCCGGAGGTACGGGAAATCACCCCGGAGATTCTAAAGCTTGCCGGCGGAAGCGGCACTTCTATGGGTACCGGCGGTATGGCAACCAAGCTGAAAGCGGCTCAGATCGTGATGGCGGCAGGCATTGATATGATCATCGCCAATGGTCAGGACCCGGAAAGCCTTTATGGCCTGATGGAGGGGAAGAATATCGGCACACGATTTGTAGGTGAAGCAAAATGACCACTTTGGAGATTTTAAAGCAGGCGAAGAAAAGCGCCCCGGCGCTGGCGCTGCTGACAAGCGAAGAAAAAAATCAGGCGCTTTTGGCAATGGCGCAGGCGCTGATCGATCATACCCCGGAGATCTTGCAGGCCAATAGTGAGGATTGCCAAAAGGCGACCCACCTGTCTAAGTCTATGCTGGACAGACTTTCCCTGACGGAAAGCCGCATTGCCGCAATGGCAGAGGGGATCCGGGAGGTCGTCCGGCTGCCTGACCCGGTAGGCTATGTCCGCAGTCGTGTGGAGCGTCCCAACGGTATTGTCATTGACCGGGTGGGTGTTGCGATGGGTGTTATTGCGATGGTGTACGAAGCCCGTCCCAATGTGACCTCCGATGCAGCGGCTTTGGCCATCAAGGCCGGTTCTGCCTGTGTGCTGCGCAGCGGAAGAGATGCGTTTTTGTCTGCCCAGGCTATTGTAAAAGCCATGCAGCAAGGTCTTGCAAAAGAAGGCTTGCCTGTCCATTTGGTGCAGCTGGTGGAGGATACCTCCCGGCAGAGCGTGACCGACCTGATGGAGGCGGTAGGCTATGTGGATTTGCTGATTCCCCGGGGCGGCGCAGGCCTTATTAAGGCTTGTACAGAGGGCGCGAAAGTGCCTTGTATTCAGACCGGCACCGGCATTTGCCATATTTACGTGGACAAGACCGCTGACCAGGAAAAGGCGCTGGACATTATTGAAAATGCAAAAACCAGCCGACCCTCTGTTTGCAATGCGGCAGAGTGCTGCCTGGTGCATCAGGAGATTGCAGAGGAATTTTTACCCAAGCTTTATAAGCGCCTGGTAACAGACCGGAAAGAAAACCCTGTGGAACTACGTTTGGATGCAAAGGCGCAGGCAATCATTCCCGGCATACCGGCTGGGGAGCAGGACTTTGATACCGAGTTTTTGGATTATATTCTGGCAGTTGGTGTTGTAACCGATGCAGACACGGCTATGGGCCATATCGCCCTGCATTCTACCGGTCACAGCGAATGTATTGTGACGGAAGATACAGCTGTTGCGGAGAAATTCACCCGGGTGATCGACAGCGCGGCGGTGTATGTGAACTGCTCCACCCGGTTTACCGACGGCGGCGAGTTCGGCTTGGGCTGCGAGATCGGCATTTCTACCCAGAAGCTTCACGCAAGAGGCCCTATGGGGCTGGAGGAAATCTGTACCTATAAATATGTCATCCACGGAAACGGACAAATTCGTTAAGGGGGATATGAAAATGAAAATTGGTTTTATCGGCACCGGAAATATGGGCGGTGCGTTGGCACGGGCTGCAGCAAAAAGCGTAGCAAAGGAAAATATTCTTTTGGCAGATGCTTATGCCCCTGTGGCAGAAGCTTTGGCAGAGGAGCTGGGCTGCAAGGCTGTAACGGTGGCAGAGGCTGCAAAAAATGCGGATGTGCTTTTCCTGGGTGTCAAGCCCCAGGTGATCGGCGCAATGCTTGAGGATATTGCCCCGATTTTGAAAGAAAAGCAGGACTTTGTGCTGGTGTCTATGGCAGCCGGTGTCTGTATTTGGGACATTCGCAGAATGGCTGGCGGTGAATACCCGGTTATTCGCATTATGCCCAATCTGCCGGCGCAAGTGGGTGAGGGTATGATCCTCTATGATTATACTGCCAATGTGACCGAAGCGCAGCTGCAAGGCTTTTTGACGGCAATGTCTGCAGCCGGCAAGCTGGACAGATTACCGGAAAAACTGATCGATGCCGGCAGCGCCTTGTCCGGTTGCGGCCCGGCTTTCGTGTGTTTGTTTATTGAAGCGCTGGCCGATGGCGCAGTGGCTTGCGGTCTGACCCGAGCCCAGGCAATGGCCTATGCAGAGCAGACACTTCTTGGCACAGCGAAAACCTTGCAGGAAAAGAATATGCATCCCGGTGTTTTGAAGGATGCGGTTTGTTCTCCCGGCGGTTCTACCATTGCCGGTGTGGCGGCCTTGGAACAGGGCGCATTCCGGGCAAGTGTCATCGAAGCAGTGGCAGCTGCCTACCAAAGAACACAGGAATTGGGCAAATAAGCATATAATTCCTGGAAAAAACGCAAAAAAATGTTTTACAATTGCAAATTTGTGTATTATAATATTTCGGTGGTGCTTTTTGCACCGGTAATTTGAATTTTAGGAGTGTTGATTATGGGTCGGATGTTAGGTACCGTTTCTATGGGTGTACGTGCTCCCATTATCCGTCAGGGTGATGACCTGGCGAGCATCGTTACCGACTCTATTTTGGAAGCTGTAAATAATGGTGAAATTACCCCCCGTGATCGGGATGTGGTGGCAATGACAGAAGCCATCGTTGCCCGCGCCCAGGGTAACTATGTTTCTGTTGATGATATTGCTGCAGATATTCGGGCAAAGTTTGGCGGCGAGACTGTGGGTGTGATCTTCCCCATTTTGAGCCGTAACCGTTTTGCAATTTGCCTCCGGGGTATTGCCAAGGGCTGCAAGAAGATCGTGCTGATGCTCAGCTATCCTTCTGACGAAGTGGGTAACCACCTGATCGACTGGGATATGATGGACAAAAACGGTGTGGATCCTTATAAGGATGTGCTGACCGAGGAGCAGTACCGGAAGATGTTCGGCTTTGTAAAGCACCCCTTCACCGGTGTGGACTACGTGGAGTACTACTCCCAGCTGATCCGGGATTGCGGCGCAGAGGTAGAAGTGATTTTTGCCAATGATCCCCGTGCAGTGCTCAGCTACACCAAGAATGTGCTGCACTGCGATATCCACACCCGTGTCCGTACCAGCCGTCTGCTGAAGGCTGCTGGCGGCGAAAATATCTTCGGTCTGGACGAGATCATGACAGCCTCCATCAACGGCAGCGGCTGCAATGAGCGCTACGGTCTGCTTGGCTCGAATAAGTCCACCGAGGACTCTGTGAAGCTGTTCCCCCGGGATTGCCAGGGCTTGGTGGAAGAAATTCAGGACAAGCTGATCAAGGCAACCGGCAAGCACATCGAAGTGATGGTTTACGGCGACGGCGCATTTAAGGATCCTGTAGGCAAGATCTGGGAGCTGGCTGACCCTGTGGTCTCTCCGGCTTATACCCCCGGCCTGGAGGGTACGCCCAATGAGCTGAAGCTGAAGTACCTGGCGGATAATGACTTTGCAGATCTGTCCGGTGAGGCGCTGCGCAATGCCATCCGGGATAAGATCCAGGCAAAGGACGGCGCTTCCTTGGTAGGTAATATGGCAGCCCAGGGTACGACTCCCCGCCGCCTGACCGACCTGATCGGCTCTTTGTGTGACCTGACCTCCGGCTCCGGCGACAAGGGTACGCCCATCATCTATATCCAAGGTTATTTCGATAACTACACCAACGAATAATTGGAAATCGGGAACAGCAATGCTGTTCCTGATTTTTATTAGATATTAGATGGAAGCTGGGTTTTGCATTTCTGCAAATGGTCGGTATAATTTAGGTTTACAATGCGGAATGCTCCGTTATCGTATTCTAATTCGCTGACTGCACAATTGCAACCAAAGTTTGTCTTTTGAAAATCCTCTGCCGGAGCATTGGATATTTTCCAAAGGGATGCGCGGATAGAGGTTGCGTGGGCAGTAATAACTACGCACTGCCCCGGATGGGTCATCGCAACGGCTTTGATTCCCTCCACTGCCCGTTCTGCAACTTCCATAACGGATTCACCGCCGGTACAGCGGGCATTGGCGGTATCGTTAATCCAAACGGCATAATCCTCAGGAAACAGGTTGGCCATCTCTGAAAAAGGTTTCAGCTCCCATTGGGCCGCCCGTATCTCACGAAAACGGCAATCCGTAACCACAGGCAGGTCAAAGCCACGGGCAATATGCTCTGCGGTTTGGTAGGCACGGGGCAAATCAC
>JAZQWQ010000081.1:0-6341 GCA_045632385.1 Faecousia sp. | reverse complement strand
CGTCACATCGCAGGCAACCGAGCCGTCATCCCGGAAATTTTCTGCATAATCAAGCATTTTCTCCGGCAGTTTCACGGTAATTCCAACAGCCGAAGCCAATTCTACAAGGTTCATTTTCGTGCGCCTCCTGACTTTTTTCTTCATTATATCCCAAGGCAAAAAAAAGGCAAGGTGTTTCTTGCTTTTTTCGCAACTTTTTTGTATAATGTCAAAAGAAATTGACGAAGGGATACAGAAAATATGAAAAGGCTATTTGCCGTTGTTTTATGTTTCGTAATACTCAGCGGTTTTCCGGTTGCAAAGGCGCAGGATGTACCGGTCAGCGTGGAAAAAGATACGCTGCTTTCTGCCCTGTATGAAGCAGATATTTCTGCGATGCAGGAAGCACTTACCCTTGGGCTTATTACCAGCGAAGAATTGACCCAATATTACTTAGACCGAATTGAAGCTTACAATAAGCCCTATAACTGCTTTATTACCATTTGCGATAACGCTTTGGAAATTGCCCGGCAACGGGATGCAGACAGAGCTGAAGGAAAGGCAAAGGGTGCGTTATTCGGTATTCCAATTGTAGTAAAGGACAATATGGACTACGTGGGGTATCACACCACCAACGGCTACAACAAAAAAGCCAGCCAAATCGCTAAGACCAATGCCGATGTGGTACAAGCCTTTGTGGATGCCGGTGCTGTGATCATTGCCAAAGCCAATATGAGTACTGCCGCCCAGGATGCCCTTTGCTCCAGAAGTCAGGTGGCCGGTGAAACCAAAAACGCATATAATGCCACCCTGGCCTCCGGTGGTTCTTCCGGCGGTTCTGCGGTAGCCACTTCCCTGAATTTTGCCGCCGCCTCTTTGGGTTCTGACACCAACTCCTCTTTGCGAATTCCTGCTGCCCTGAACGGCTGCGTTTCTCTGCGGCCTACTTTTGGACTGCTTTCCAACAAAGGCATCAAACGGCTCAACAGCACAAGAGATACGGCCGGTGCCATTACCCGTACCGTATATGACCAGGCAATTATGCTGGACGTTCTGACAGGCGGTACGCAGAATTACACAGAAAACTTAAACAGTCAGGTGCTGTCCGGTATGCGGATTGGCATTTTGGAAGAACTAAGCTACGCAACCACCAAAGAAGCCAAGCGCAAGGAGCGCAACATTGACAAGGAAGTAACCGATGTGTTTTCCAACGCGGTAAAGGAACTGGAAAGTCTGGGAGCAACGGTCATAAAAGTGTCCTTTCCCAAGCTGTTCAGCCTGTCCAATGCTACCTTTGGCAGCGGCAATGCCAAGCACAAGGAAGCTCTTTACAACGCATATTTGAAGGTTTTGGAAGAAAATGATGTTTCCGTTTTAATTTACCCCAGCTATCTCACTGCCCCTGTTCGCTCCGGCAAGGATGAAAACGGAAAACAGTGGAATCCCCGCAGTCAGGTCAATATCAACAACTGCCGTACCCTCTCCCCCAGTGCCGGACTTCCGGAAATCTCTGTTCCCATCGGTGTACACTCCCGGGGCGCCGGGATCGGTATGGAAATTGCTGCTCCTAAAAATTGCGAGCAACTGCTTTTGGATATTGCCTACAGCTACACCCAAAGCTACGACCATCGGCAACTGCCCGTGGGTGCGCCGGATGCCTATGCCGCAGCAAATGCAGGTTCTTTGCAGGCGGTAATTGACGACTACCTGTTCCGTGTGGAAGAAAGCAAAAAACCGCCCGTCACCGAGCCGGCCACCGTTCCGGAGGAAACCACCGCAGCAACCACTTTAGATGTGGTTGTGCAGGCTGATGTGGCAAAACCCGTACCTAAGCAAAATGACGTTTTATTCTTATACGGTGTCTTGGCCGCTACCGGCTTGATGGCGGTGATCGTAGTCGTTCTGATCGTAAAGCAAGCCCGCCGGCAAAAGGAGACAAAAGAACTCATTAAATAAACAAATACCGCCGCAGATGATCTGCGGCGGTATTTATGTATCAGAAATTCAAGGCTGTGGTAGGAATGATAGCGATTTGCCGTTTTCCGTTCATTGTGGTATCAAAGCTGATGTATTTGCCATTGTCAATAAAGCGGGCATGCAGGTCACAGCCGGTATTGACATCTTTGGGTATTGATGTCGAGCAGTGGAACAACTCCCGGGATGCGCCGGTTTTCATATTGTAGGCCATTAAATAACGGTAGCCATCGACAGGATAGCCGTCGCCAATCACGTAATCGCAACCGGCTGTCACATTGCAATGAATATCCGGATTGCTTTTCCCCAGAAAATAAGGCATATCCCATCGTTCAAAAGTACCGTCTGTTATATCCAGGCAATACAAGCTGGCTGTATTTGGGAACCAAAGCCACGCATCATCCGACGGGTTAGGACCACAATGGGCAACCAGGTGGTTCTCGTCCAGCCACGAATAATGGGAAAAATAGGTCTTTTTCAGAATAGGCTTCACATTTCCGTTCAAATCACCAATCAGCAAAGAGGTGCGCCAGCTGGCCCTGCTGCCGGGTTCCCGGAAATTACGCAGCAGCATACAGAAGCGTGTCGAGTCGGTGTTAAAAGTAAGGTGGTTGATCAGGATCTTATCCGTTTCAGCAAAGCCGCCTATCTTGCCCAACGTTGCATAATCCACCAGCATTTTGGATTTCCCGCTTTCCATATCCACAAGGAACACACCATCATCAGCAGGCCAATTGACATGGGCATTTTTGTCAGTACATTCGGCATATCCGTAACCGGAGCGAAAATCAAAGATACGTCCAAAGTTGACAGAAAGTCCCCACTTGCCGTCAGGAGAGATATTTGCGGTGGGACGGTCTGTGTGCTTCTTTTCACCGGTTTTGATGTTGTGGGTGGTGGTGACACAGTTTCCGTCTACAAACTCGTTGTAATAGACGGTGTCCTGCTCATATGGATGCCACTGCAGCATCGTTCCCTGCTGGTAGTTCCACGCGGTTGTCTTGGCAAAGCAGGTAAATCGCTTGTCCTTCACATAGCCAATTTCCGCCACGTCTTCCGCTGTCGGCAGCGTATGCATTTCCTGCACACGGATCGCCAAATGGCGGCCGTTGGAGTAAGGCCGCATATCGTAGTAACCGAACAGATAATGGTATTCATCATCTGGGGTGATGATCTCCGCGTGATCGTAATATTCGCTGATAAACATAAGCCAGCTCCCTTCTGTAAACGACATTTGCAGTATATGCAACATATTAACAGACCGGCAATCAATGTCAAGGGCATTGAAATATTTTAACTGTGTCAGCAGCAATATTCGCAAGAAAGTGAAAATGCTTTTCAAGAAAAAGAACCGCACCGAATGGTGTGGTTCTTTTTTGCTAAAGGTGAACAATAATATGTGCAAACAGGGGTAATAACAAAGAAAAGGTGCGCTAGAAACAGTTCGACAAATTGGAATTTGTTTAGTGCTTGCCGAAGATTATTTAGCAAAATCATCCTCGACAGTAAAGTTTACATTACTACCATCAACCGAGAGTGTAATGTTGCAATTATATGTCTCGCCATCTTGCAATTCCAGCACAAAGGTGACTTTGCCGTTTCCAAGATAAGTAAAACCAGCATTGGAATAGGTTTTTGCATAAACTCCACAAGACTGGCTAAATCCATCTGCATCAATGAACGCAACATTAGTTGTTTGATTTTCACTATCCCAATATAGTAGTGCTCCAATCCTGCCGTAGGCATAGTCGGAAATAAGAATGCAGTCGATAATGTTGCAACCATCATCCATCGTGTTAATAAACATTGATGTTACTTTTTGTTCTGACCAATCATTAATATCGGTAGGGTCAGTTTCTTCTTTATCATACGAATTTTCAGAGGTAATTGTAGAAAAAACCTCTGCACTCCCTTTACCGTTACAGCCACTTATTGCTAACAGACAAATTAATGCTAAAATCAAAATTAATAATCTCTTCATACAATTACCTTCCTCATCGAATTCAAGTTGGTTCTGCCGGCGCGGGAGCGCCCAAGGCTCCCTTGTGTAAAGGGAGCTGTCAAAAATCTTCTGATTTTTGACTGAGGGATTGTTACCGCAGTACGATTTTGCATTGGCCATTCAATAGAACAAGTACCTACTGCACAATCCCTCCGTCACAGCTTCGCCGTGCCACCTCCCTTTACACAAGGGAGGCTTTGGTGCGATGCGAATCAGTTAGACCTATCCAAGTTTGCTTAACGGTTTCGCATTCAACATCGTAGGGGCGATTATCAATCGCCCGCGGGCGGTCACTGACCGCCCCTACAATCCAATTTAAAAGGCTGTTAAACAAATTGGAATTTATCGCGACCTTGCCGCGATAAAAATTGACAATGGACAATGGATAATGGACAATTAAGGTGTCGCCTTTGGCGACTATTCTAATCATTTTCCGCAGGAAAATACAACAATTGTCAACTGTCAATTGTCCATTTCGCACGCAGTGCGATAAATTCAAGCTTATCGAATTGATTATATCATTCTTCTGAAAAAAATCAAGGCGAAGCCTTGTATAGCCTCCGCAACTTACCTGCGGTAAGTTTTTTAGTGAAATATTCGGCTTGCGCCGAATGTGAAATAATTTCCTTGCGGAAATTGTGAAATATTGCTCCTTCGTCGCAATGTGAAATGAAACTTGCCCACATTCGCGTTAGCGAATATTTCACATTTGCGGAGCAAATATTACACAGCGTAGGTATTTCACTTGCCCGCAGGGCAAATTTCGTTGAAAAAGGCCGTAACTTTGATACCAAAGTTGCGGCCTTTTTCTGGCGGAGACGGCGAGATTCGAACTCGCGTGGGATTGCTCCCTAACTGATTTCGAGTCAGCCCCGTTATGACCACTTCGATACGTCTCCATATTTTTTAACTGGGTTATTATAGCAATCAAAAAAGGAAAAATCAAGGCTTTTTCACCATTTCGATCACTTGCATCACCTGTTTTTGGATGCCGCTGCATTTTTCACGGCAATGGGGTCGCAGACAATTGGAACAATCCTTGACACCGTTTTCTAAATACACAAAGTCACCGCCGCACTTGTCCCCTAAGGCATACAAAGGGCAATAGCAAAACAGGCAATTGAAGTCTTCTTCTGCAATGCCCCGATGGCAGGGAAAGTACTCACAGTCTTTATTTTGGAAAAATTCATAGTTGGCCATTTCGTTTCCTCCTTAGCACACCGTCCAGGGATAGGTTTCCGGCGGCATTTGGGTAAAGGTCATAAATTCTCCGGTGGCAGGATGATAAAAACCGATTTTATGCGACCACAGAGCGATCTCGCAATCGTCCTGCAGCAGGCTATACTTCCGGTCTCCCACCAAGGGCATTTCCCGGCTGGAAAACTGCGCGCGGATCTGGTGGGTTCTGCCGGTAATCAATTCGATCCGGACACGACTTAACTTCTCGGCAGTATTTAACACCTGATAGTTCAAAATCGCTTCCTGCACATCTTTTCCGGGCGCAGTGACCACATAGGTCTTTCGCTCTTTTTTATCCCGCAAAAGTAAATCCCGAAGCTCCCCTGACCGCTTTTCCGGGCAGCCGTGGATGATCGCCAGATATTCCTTTTGGAATTGGTCTTCCCGGATCTGCCGGGATAGCTCCGATGCACTTTTTGCATTCCGGGCCAAAACCATCAAGCCACTGACTACTCGGTCTAACCGGTGGACAGTTCGCACGTCGGTTTTTGCGTCCCCCAAAGCGTCCCGCACCAAGTCGGGCATACCTCCCGGCTCATCGGTGGACAGCACGCGAGGCGGTTTGACCGCTACAATAATATCATCGTCCAAATACAAAAAATTCATACAAAAAGCCCTCTCTTTTCCCTATGGTAACAGAAAAGAGAGGGTTTTGCAAGATGTAGAATATCGGTTATTCTATTTCCCGGAAGGCTTTCAGCCACGCATTTTTGATTAGGGTATGGCCGGCACCGGAGGGGTGAATGCCGTCGGCAGACCAGACCCCGGGGTGCTGGGCATGGGCTTCGTCCAGCATTTTCTGCAGCGGCACAAACTTCGCATTGTGCTTCTTGGCAATACGTTCTGCAATCTTGGCTCTGTTTTCAATTTCCGGACGCATAAAGTCCCAACGGTCGGGGTTCTCTTCCGAATTATTGGTGGTAGTACCGGGGAGCAGAAACGGCTCCAAGATCATAATTTTCACATCCGGCAGCGCTGCTTTGATTTCGGAAAGCATCAGATCATACAATATCTCATATTTTCTCGCAGACACACCGTTATCGTTACGTACCTGGGCAAACACATCGTTAACACCGATTAGAATACTCACATAATCCGGCTTCAGGTTAATAATATCTGCTTTGATCCGGGCATACAGGTCAATGGT
>JAZQWQ010000080.1:0-35814 GCA_045632385.1 Faecousia sp. | reverse complement strand
GTTAAAGCCCGGGGATATCCAGTACGATTTGGCAAAGCGGCTGTCCCAGGACTATCCGGAGATTCCCTTTCCTGACGGCTGGAAAGCCAATTTGTTGGGGGTAGACCTGAATTTGCAGTACCCGGCCGGATGGTTGCAGGCAAGGGAGATTAAATTCAGCCAGGGCTACACCCAGCCCGGACCTCGGGATTACGTAGGTCGCGCCCCCTTAAATCAGCTGGAAACCAAAGCCCTTGCCGGGTACACGGAATTTCTAGACCCGGCGCTGGTGCTGGCATTCCACGCCCAGGGCAAGGAAGTTTACTGGAAGTTTGGGGACTTTTTTGTGCCGGGGGCAGAGGCGCTGGCAGAGGAATTCGGCAGACTCAGCGGCTACACCGTGGCAGATACCCCCTACGCATCCGGCTTTGCAGGCTACAAGGACTGGTTCATCCAGTACTTCCGCAAACCCGGCTTCACAATAGAAGTGGGTCAGGGGGAGAATCCCCTGCCCTTGGAGCAGTTCCCGGAAATTTATCGGGATAATTTGGGAATTTTGGTGACAGCGGCTACCGGGATATGATATACTAAAGCCAAGAGGTGATACAAATGCTTCATACGACCCTTTGCTATATTACCCGGGGTGACGAGGTTTTAATGCTCCACCGGGTGAAAAAGGAAAAGGATATCAACAAGGATAAATGGATCGGCATCGGCGGCAAATTCGAGGAAAATGAAAGCCCGGACGAATGTTTGCTTCGGGAGGCAAAAGAGGAAACCGGCCTGACCCTGACAAATTACAAGTGCCGTGGCATCGTCACCTTCCTCAATGACGTTTGCGAAGGGGAGTATATGTACCTGTTTACCGCAAGCGGCTTTGAAGGTGACCTGAAAGAATGTGACGAGGGCGACCTGCAGTGGGTCAGCCGGGAATTTTTGTATAGCCTTCCTATGTGGGAGGGAGATAAAATTTTCCTGGATTTGCTCTGGACAGACGAACCCTTCTTTTTGCTCACCCTCCGCTACTCCGGCGACAAACTCCTGTCTGCCACCTTAAACGGCAAAAAGCTATAAGAAAACTGCCTGTCGCAAGACAGGCAGTTTCGTTTACACCGTTTCGTCGGTGATTTTTTCCATTGCTTCTTCCAAAGACATTCCCTTGGACACCGCCTCTTTCCGGGCGGCATTGACCTTGTGGATGACCTGCATCCGCTTGCCTGTCAGGCTATAACCACGCATCGCAATGAGGGTCGCGGCCCAGGCCAGCATAGGAATGCCGCAGAACAGGGCAATGACTACCCAGTTCATACCCGGGGTGTAGGGGGTAGCCTTGGTGGGAAGACTGCTTAGCCCAATGATTCCCACCGCCAGGCCTACAATGGTGCCGGATAAGCTGGACACCAGCTTGTCCACCAAAGAAAACAGCGTACCCATAATGCCCGGGATGAACTTTCCGGAGCAGTAGGTTTCATAGTCTGCGCAGTCGGCAACCATCGGGATAGGCATATCGGCGGTGGCATAATATGCGCCGTAGCCTGTGCCGAAAAAGAGGATGAACAAAATGGTGTACAGATTGATGTTCTGAAGGCTTAATTGCAGGGAAGGATCTCCCGGCTGCCACAAAAGCAGCAGCACGGAAACGGCCACATAGCAAACAAGCGCCACGGCAACATAGGTCATCAAGGAGCGCTTCTGTCCGTGCTTTTGGGAGGTCTTTACGGTCAATAGGAAGAAAGGCGCGGCAAACACATAGCCAATGATCATCATAGGCAGATACAGCCCATCGTAAGAACCCATCATGCAGTGGTAGAGCATAATCAGCACCGTCATATTGGTAGCCACAGACAGCGCCAGCTTGCAACCGCCTCCGGCGATCATCAGCCGCTGCAAGGGCTTATTGCCCCGGATAATCTGCAGGTATTCCGAAAGCTTGACCTTTTGGGGCTTTTCGCCGCCAATGCCAAAGTACCGGCTGTTGTCCTTTTCCCAAATGCCGATGACCGCCAAAATGGTCAGCAGCACGCTGGCGCCAATGCCAATGGGGGTCATATAAGCGTACCAGGCTCGGTTATAATCCCCCAAAAGACCATCGCCAGCCAAAATGGGGCCAATGGCCTGCATCAGACCCATACCGGCCAGAGAACCGATGGTGTTAAACACCGTAAACAGTGGCCGTTGTTTGGGGTCGTTGGTCAGCACCGGCTGGGCGGCACGGGTGACAGAGGTCTGGAAGGTGTAGCCGATGACCCACACACCGTAAAGCCCCACAAACAGGGCATATTTTGCCCAGGTAGCCTGTACCATCGGGGTGAAAACATATAATAGAATCACCGCAACGGCCATAATGATGTTGCCGATGACCATAAAGGGACGGAACTTGCCGAACCGGCCGTTGGTTCTGTCCATCAGCGCGCCAATGATGGGGTCGGTGATGGCATCGAACACACGCATAGCCGTGACCATCACCGTGGCAAAGGCCATAGAAAGCCCCAGCACCACGTTGCCAAAGTTGGCGATATAACTTAAAATCAGGACAAAATACACGTTGGTTGCGCCGTTGTTCATAGGAAACAGCGCCAGCTGATAAAATTTTGCCCGGTTGGTGGTTTCGTTCATAGTATACCTCAAGTCCAGTTGCCGCCGCCGGCGGTTTTTTTGTTTAGTTGATAGGCCTTTTCCGGCTCTGCCACCTTTTGGAAAACAGCGGTGTCAGATACCTCTCCGGCTACAGCCTTGATTTCGGTTTTTCCGTCCCAATCAAGCCGGAACTTAAAAATTTTGTCACCTTCCCGGGTGGCAATTTTTTTGCCGTTTGCATACAAGGTCACTTCCTTGCAGTTGGAATAGACCTTGATGAAAAGCTTCTTTTCTGTTCGCTTTGCAAAGCCCTTGGAGCAGATATGCACCATAGGCTTATCTGTCCACCAGGCCTTGTACAGATAAAAACTATCCTTTTTGGTAGCCCGGTCAAAGGTGACTAAGCCCTTGTGGTTCATACCCGGCTCGCCACCCTGGTTTCGGGCATCAGCGGCAAAGTCAAACATATTCCATACATGATTGGCCCATAGAAAGGGGCGCTTTTGGAAGCATTTGAGCAAATATTCGTGGTAAATCGCCTGATATTCCTCTGTGTGGTCGCCCCGGTGGGGATGCTTGCTGTGCAAATTGGGCATACCCTCACAGCCGTATTCAGAGTAGCCCAAACAGCGGTTCGGGAAGCAGAAGTGGAAGAAATCGATCCACAAATCGTTTAAGAACAGACCCGGCACATACCAGCCAAGATACAAATTCCAGCTGACAAGATCGGTGATGTGGGCGACCTTGTTGAATGGGCCGCACACCGCATAGCAGGCCAAAACCGTAGGACGGCTGGGGTCTAATTCGTGTACCAGGTCGTTAAGCACCCAGTGGTTGTCCAGCATATCTTTTTTGTCCCGGGTGGAAATGGTGATCTCGTTGGAAATGCCCCAAACGCAAATGCTGGGGTGGTTGTAATTCTGCACGATCAGCTCCGTCATCTGGCGGAGGGAGTTGTCCCGTCCCTTGGGCATATGCTCAGAAATATAGGGAATTTCCGCCCACACCACCATACCGGCTTCGTCGCACAAATCGTAAAAAAACTGGTCGTGCTGATAGTGGGCAAGGCGAATAGTGTTTGCGCCCATTTCCTGAATCAGCTGCATATCTTCTTCGTGGTGTTCCCTGGTCAATGCGTTACCCAGACCTTTTCTGTCCTGATGCCGGGAAACACCGTGCAGGGGATAGGGCTTGCCGTTGAGGAAGAAACCCTTTTTGGGGTCAACAAAGAAAGAACGGACACCGAACCGGTCGGTCACTTCGTCTACCTTTTCGCCATTAACAAACAGCTCCGCCCGGCAGGTGTAAAGATAGGGGTCTAAAATACCATCCCACAAATGGGGATTTTCAATCTGCAGTGTCAGGTCGCTACCCTCTCCGGAGGCAACCACATTCCCACCGGCATCCAACAGGGAAATGGAAACTTTTTCCCCGTTGTGATAGGTCTGCACCCGGGTCTTTCCTTTGCCGTCCGGGGTGATGACAAGCCCTTTGCCCCCAAAGTAGTTAAGGGCGAAGTGGCACTTATTGACGATCAGCAGAGAAACCTCCCGGTAAATGCCACCGTAGAAAGTGAAGTCTGCCTTTTGGGGGTAGACAAAATCGTTTACGGAATTATCTGCTTCCACGGTCAGTTGATTTTCTGCCTGCAAGTAGGGGGTAATCTCAAACCGAAAGGTGGAATACCCACCGTGGTGGGTAGGGAAGACGTGACCGTTCAGGGTCACGGTGGCAGAAGCGTTGACACCTGCAAACTGCAGATACACCAGCTGGTTTTCCTTGTCAAATGCCGGGCAGGAGAATGATTTTTCGTAAATTCCCGTACCCCGACGGTAATCGTTGCCACCGTCCTGACCGTCTAAATTATTCCAGGTGTGGGGCAAATTCACGGTCTGCTTTGTGCCGTCCAAATCGGTAAAGCGCCAATCGTCCATCATTGGTAAAACCCTTCGCATAAATCATCCTCCTTTTGTCTTAGTCTGCCCATTATAGCAAGAAAATGAGCAAGTGACAAGTAAATATCAAATTGTTTATAAAAAGTCTATATTTTTCCGTTTGGCTGTGGTATAATGGTCGCAACTATATCCTAAAGGAGCAAACTATGGGACTGATTACAAAAATTTTTGGCACACGTTCTTCCCGGGAGCTGAAGAAAATTCAGCCGCTGGTGGACAAGGTGCTGTCTTTAGAAGCAGAATATAAGGCATTGTCTGACGAGGCTTTGAAAGGAAAAACTGCCGAATTCCGGGAAAGACTGATTCAGGGAGAAACCCTGGATGACCTGCTTCCCGAGGCTTTTGCCGCAGTACGGGAGGCATCTGACCGGGTGCTGGGTATGCGGCCTTATCCTGTGCAGGTCATTGGCGGTATTATTCTGCACCAGGGCAGAATTGCCGAAATGAAGACCGGTGAGGGTAAGACGTTGGTGGCGGTTTTGCCGTGCTACTTAAATGCGCTCACCGGACGAGGTGTCCACGTGGTCACCGTTAACGATTACCTGGCCAAGCGTGACTCGGAGTGGATGGGCAAGGTCCACCGGTTTATGGGTCTTAGCGTGGGTCTGATCATCCCCGGTATGGAGCCGGATGCCCGCCGGGAGGCTTACAAGGCAGACATTACCTACTGCACCAACAACGAGCTGGGCTTTGACTACCTCCGGGACAATATGGCCATCTACAAGCAGGAGCTTGTCCAGCGTGGTCACGCATTTGCCATCGTGGATGAGGTGGATAGTATCCTCATCGACGAAGCCAGAACCCCCCTGATCATTTCCGGCAAGGGCGAGGACTCCTCCCAGCTGTATCAGATGGCGGATGCCTTTGTGTCCGGTCTTAAAAAGCAGGTCTTTGCCAAGACCGACGAAAAAGAAATCCACGACGACTACGATTGCGACTATATCGTGGATGAGAAGTCCAAGAGCGTGTCCCTGACCGCCCGGGGCATCGAAAAGGCAGAAAAATTCTTTGGGGTGGAGAACCTGGCTGACCCGGATAACACCACCCTTTCCCACCATATCAACCAGGCAATGAAAGCCCGGGGCATTATGAAGCGGGATATTGACTACGTCATTAAAGACGGCGAAATCATCATCGTCGACGAGTTTACCGGACGACTGATGTACGGCAGACGCTATAATGAGGGTCTGCACCAGGCCATCGAAGCCAAAGAGCGTGTCACCGTGGCCGGGGAGAGCAAGACCCTGGCAACCATCACCTTCCAGAACTTCTTCCGTCTGTACGACAAGCTGTCCGGTATGACCGGTACGGCCCTGACCGAAGAGGAAGAATTTGCCGCCATTTATGCCCTGGATGTGGTGGAGATTCCCACCAACAAGCCGGTGGTGCGGCAGGATCACCCGGACGTGGTGTACAAGACCGAGGTGGGCAAATTCCGCGCCATTATCAACCAGGTCATTGCCTGTCACGAAAAGGGACAGCCGGTGCTGGTAGGTACGGTTTCCATTGAAAAGAGCGAAATTTTAAGTAAGCTTCTGAAGAAAACCGGTGTTCCCCATAACGTGCTCAACGCAAAATACCACGAGCAAGAAGCCCAGATCGTGGCCCAGGCAGGTAAGCTGGGGGCTGTGACCATCGCCACCAATATGGCAGGTCGTGGCACGGATATTATGCTGGGCGGCAACCCGGAATTTTTGGCAATGAACCAGCTGCGCAAAGAAGGCACACCCGACGAACTGCTGGCAGAAGCCAACTCCTTTGCCGAAACGGAAAACGAAGAAATTTTGGCGGTACGCAGCCGGTATGAGGCGCTTTTGCAGAACTTCAAGGCAGAAATTGCCGAGGAAGCCCAGAAAGTCCGGGAGGCGGGCGGTCTGTTTATCATTGGTACGGAGCGCCACGAAACCCGTCGTATCGACAACCAGCTCCGTGGTCGAAGCGGTCGTCAGGGCGACCCCGGTGAAAGCCGGTTCTACCTGAGTTTGCAGGACGATCTGATGCGCCTGTTCTCCTCTGACAGAGTGATGAGTATGATGGATGCTCTGGGCTTGGATGAGGACACGCCCATTGATGCGAAAATTTTGTCCAATGCGGTGGAAAATGCCCAGCGCAGTGTGGAAAGTCGCCACTTCCAGGCCCGTAAGACGGTGCTGGAATATGACGACGTGATGAATACCCAGCGTAAGGTCATTTATGCCCAGCGGCAGAAAGTGCTGGACGGGGAAGAGCTGCGGGAGAATATGCTCAGTATGCTCCGGACGGTAATCGAGACCGGTGTGATGGATGCCCTGGCAGAAAGCGGCGGCATCGTGGACGAGGCTTCTTTGTCTGCGCTGGACCGGAAGCTGGGCGGCATCTACTTTGCCAAGGGCGCAGTAAAGGCAGAAGAAAATACCTCTGCCGAAGACCTGACGGAGCAGGTTTACGATTTGGCCCTTGCCACCTATGAAGCCAAGGAACAGGCCGTTTCTTCCGATATGATGCGGGAGCTGGAGCGTGTTGTGATGCTCCGGGTGGTGGACGAATACTGGATGGACAACATCGATGCCATGGACGAATTGAAGCAGGGCATTGGCCTTCGTGCTTACGGTCAGCACGACCCGGTCATCGCCTACAAGGAAGAAGGCTTCGAGATGTTCGAGGCAATGATCACGGCCATCCGGGAGGAGACCATTCGCCGGCTGATGCTGGTGCAGGTGCGCCCCCGTCAGGAAGTGAAGCGGGAAAAGGTGGCCAAGGAAACCTCTGCCAGCGGCACTGCCGAGGCAACGGTGAAAAAGCAGCCTGTCCGGGTCAAGGAAAAGATTGGCCCCAACGATCCCTGTCCCTGCGGCAGCGGCAAGAAGTATAAGAAGTGCTGTATGCACAGTGACAAATAGGCGGCAAAGCCGCCTAGCGATATAAATCCCTGACGAGATTTTCGATATGCGCCTTGCGCGCGATATGTGCTGCGCACGCGATATGCCTGCGGGCGAGGGTGGATTTATATCATATCGCAACGCACAAGCGTTATATCGCATTGCAAAGCAAATATATCGCTTTTACGAAGTAAAAATATCGCCCAAAAGCAGGAGGTGATTTCAATGAAAGAAGTACAAAAAAATAGTTTGGTCTTTTTGTGTGCCGACGTCATCGAAACCGCCCACTGCTTTACCACCCGGTTTGGTGGTGTTAGTACCGGTGTTTGCGATAGTATGAACATTGGCACCCACCGTCCGGATAAAATGGAAAATGTTCTGAAAAACTATGAAATTCTGGGGAAAGCCCTGAACTTTGATACGAGAAAATTGGTGCTGACCAAGCAGACCCACACGGATATCGTCCGGGTCGTTACGGAAAAAGACTGGGGAACGGGGCTTTTTAAGCCGGAATTTTCTCCCTGTGACGGTCTTGTGACCAACACTCCCGGCACGGCGCTGGTGGTGTTTTCTGCCGATTGCACCCCCATTTTGCTTTGGGATCAAGTCACCGGGGCAGTGGGCGCTGTCCATGCCGGCTGGCGGGGAACAGCCGCCCAAATTGGCGCAAAGGCAGTCAAGGCAATGACAGAAAATTTTGGCTGTGACCCTAAAAATATCCGGGCTGCCATCGGACCAAATATCGGTCCGTGCTGTTTTGAAACGGATGCGGACGTGCCAAAGGCGATGCTTGAAAACTTTGGCGAGGAAGCAAATGCCTGTATCCGCCCAGCTGGGGATAAATATTATGTAAACCTAAAAGCCTTAAATGCCCTGTCCCTGGGCAGGGTCGGGGTCACCCAGGTGGACATTGCAGAGGATTGCACCAAGTGTAGCCCTCACAAATACTGGTCTGCCCGGATCCACGGCAATGACCGTGGTTCTCAGGGGGCAATTATTGTATGTCAGGAGGCAGGAATATGAAGCGAATACTTGCATTGACGTTCGCCTGTCTGTTGGCAGTGGGACTTTTCTCCGGCTGTAACCAGGAGGAAGCGCCCTATGTCCCCACCGGGGCAGGGCTGACCTGGGACGAGGACTACACCGGCCCACGTCCCCAACAGGAGGAAGAAGAATCCAACCAGGTGCTGAACCTGACATTCTACCCGGACAGATCTCTGAACCCCTATACCTGCACGGACTTTACCAACCGGGCGCTGTTTGCACTGGTGTATCAGAGCCTTTTTGTCGTGGACAGAAATTACGAAGTCACACCCCAGCTGTGCAAGAAGTATTCCCAGTCAGATGACCTGAAAACTTACGTATTTTACCTGGAAAAAGCAACTTTTTCCGACGGAAGCGTGATCAGCGCCCAGGACGTACTTGCCAGCCTGGAGACCGCCCGGGACAGTGAATATTATGCCGGCCGTTTCCAGCATATCAAGGAAATGACCATCACTGGGGACGGTGGTGTGCAGATCACCCTGACCACCGACTTTGAAAATCTGCCCCTTCTAATGGATATCCCCATTGTCAAGGCCTCCCAGGTACAGCTGGACAGACCCATCGGCACAGGCCCTTACTATGTAGACAGCCAGGGGGCGACTCCGGTACTGCGCCGCAATACCAACTGGTGGTGCAGGGCCGATATGGTGGTCACCGCCCCGGCCATTGCCTTAAGCGCAGCAACAAGCCCGGCCTCTATCCGGGACGAATTCCAATATGAAAAATTAAGCCTTGTGTGCGCGGACCCCGGCTCGGACAGCTATGCGGACTACCGCTGTGACTATGAGCTGTGGGACTGCGAAAACGGCCTGATGGTGTATTTGGGCTGCAACACGGAAAGTCCGGTGTTTTCTCTGCCGGGAGTGCGTTCTGCCCTGACCTTTGCCATCGACCGGGATGCGCTGGTGGACAAGTACTACCGGGGCTTTGCCCGGAGCGCTACCTTGCCGGCATCTCCTTTGTTCCCTTACTACAGCCAGGTGTTGGCAGAAAAGTATGTCTATGACGGCGGTAAAATTTTTACCAAAGCTGTCACCGACGCATCGGTCACCGGACAGACGGTGGTGCTTCTTGTGAACCGGGAGGATAGCCTGCGGCTGCGGGTAGCCCGGGACATCGGGGAAATGCTCACCGCCTGCGGCCTGACCGTGCAGATGTCGGAGCTGAGTACGTCTTCTTACAAAAAAGCGCTGCAAAAAAAGGAATATGACCTGTATCTGGGTCAGACCAAGCTCTCCCCCAATATGGACCTGAGCAGCTTTTTCAACGCCAAGGGCAGTATGAACTACGGGTCTATGAGCGATATTACCCTGTATAACCTGTGCAATCAGGCCCTTGCCAACCACGGCAACTACTACTCCTTGCATAAGGCGGTGGCGGACGACGGACGGCTTTGTCCGGTGCTGGTACGCAGCTATGCGGTGTATGCCGAGCGCGGTCTGCTTACCGGACTGACCCCGGCCCGGGACAGCGTGTTCTATTACTCCCTGGGCAAATCTATGAATAATGCCCTGATCAAAAACTAAGACAAGGTAGCTTTCTCGACACAGTGGCAGAGGTCGAGAAAGCTACCTCATTTTTCTTGCAAAGACGTAAGCTTTGTGGTATAATAGACCCAATCAAAAATGGAAAGGATGTACCTACATATGAAGCGTATTTTAGCAGCTATTTTGCTTGTTTGCCTGATGCTGGGCGCTTGCGGCACTGCGCCCCAGGAAGCAACTACCGCCCCCGCAACGACTACCACCCAGGAAACCACCCCGGAAACCACCGTGGCAACGGAAACCGTTCCGGAAACCACCGCCGGCGCAGACGGACTGTACCGTCACCCCCTCACAGGTGAAACCCTGACCGCGCCTTGCACCACCCGGCCTGTGGCATTGGTGGTGGGTAACTCCAGAGGCGCGCTGCCTCAAAAGGGCATCAGCAAGGCCGATATCATCTATGAGGTGGAGACCGAGGGCGGCATCAACCGCTTGCTGGCGATTTTTACCGACCTGGAAAACCTGGGTACAGTAGGCCCTGTTCGCAGCGCCCGTACCTATTTTAACCACCTGTCTACCTCCTACAATGCGCCTTTGCTTCATTGCGGCGGCAGCCCCAATGCCAAGAAGGGTATGTATGACCAGACCCATAAGCTGGCCCAGTGGAACCACATCGACCAGGTTTCCAACGGCAAGTACTTCTTCCGGGATACAGCCCGGAAGGCTCAGGGCTACAAGACCGAGCATACCCTTTTCACCACCGGTGAAAAGATGATGGCCGGCCTGGATGCCAAGAAGTTCGATATGGTGGTGGAAACCGGTGTGGAATTCGGCTTGCACTTTGCCGATCACCCGGAAATGGCAGGCGCTACCGCCAAGAATATCAAGATCGAGTTCCGTGGCAGCCGTTCTACCGAGATGCTCTACGACGAGGCAACCGGTCAGTACTATGCTACCCAGTGGTTCAAGAACACCAAAAAGACCCACGTTGACGCAGAAAGCGGCGAGCAGATGAACTACCGCAACGTCATCGTGTTGCTTGCCGACCAGTGGACAGCCAAGGAGGGCAAGGTCACCCGTTCTTACTACCAGCTTACCGGCAAGGGTAAGGGCTACTTCGCCTGCGACGGTCAGATCATTCCCATCCTGTGGAGCCACAATAAAGTCACCGACAACTTCGCTTACACCCTGGAAGACGGCACACCCCTGACCTTGGGTGTGGGCCGCAGCTACATCGGTATCGTCTGCGACTCCAGCGGCAAAGTCACCTATCAATAACGCACCGCACCAAGGCTCCCCTTGTCAGGGGAGCCTTTGCATTGCACCAAAGCCCCAACCGCACCCAAGGCCCCCTTGTGTAAAGGGGGCTGGATTTTTGCGCAGCAAAAAGACTGGGGGATTGTAGCTTATCGTCATATTACAACCCCTCCGAGCAGGCATACGCCTGCCCACCTCCCCTTACACAGGGGAGGCTGTTTGGAAAATTCACAAAAAATTTGATTTCCGGGGTAGAAGTAGCGATCAATATATGTTATAATGTGAGATAACTATAGTTATAATTTTTGGAGATAGAAAACATGCTGGAACTTTTAGCCCCGGCTGGCTCAATGGAAGCATTGCGAGCCGCCGTACAAAATGGCGCAAACGCAGTCTATTTAGGCTGCGGTCAGTTCAATGCCCGGCAAAGTGCCAAAAACTTTACCGTGCAGGACTTATCTGAAGCCGTAAAATATTGTCATATCCGGGGCGTTGCGGTCCATCTGGCCATCAACACCCTGGTGTCCGATAAGGAAACTGCCGAAGCGGCAGAACTCATCAAGCAAGCCGCCCAGTGCGATGTGGATGCCTTTATCGTCCAGGACTTAGGTGTGGTGTGGCTGTGCAAGCAGATCGCTCCCCACATTCCCATCCACGGCTCTACCCAAATGACCGTGCATAACTTAGCCGGTGTCCAGCTTTGCGCCGCCTGGGGTCTTCAGCGTGTGGTGCTGAGCCGGGAATTGAGCCGGGAGGAGATTCGCTATATCACCGCCCATTCGCCTATTGAAATTGAAGTGTTCGGTCACGGTGCGCTTTGTATGTGCTACTCCGGACAATGTTACCTCTCTGCCGCTATTGGCGGTCGCTCCGGCAACCGGGGTCGCTGCGCCCAGCCTTGCCGCCAAAGCTACGGCTACAATCGCCACGAAAACAAATACCCCCTGAGCCTGAAGGATAATTGCCTGGTGCATTATGTGAAGGAGCTGGAGGAAATGGGGGTTGCTTCTTTGAAAATTGAGGGTCGGATGAAGCGCCCGGAATACGTAGCCGCGGTCACCGGTGTCTACCGTCAGGCGCTGAATACCGGCCGTGTCACCCCTGCTATGATGCAGACCCTCCACACTGCCTTTAACCGTCAGGGCTTTACCGACGGCTACTATACCGGCATTACCGGGCCCGATATGTTCGGCACCCGGCAGGATACTGCCGAAGATACCCCCTGGTATAAAGAGATTCGCAAAACCTACGAAGTAGGGGAAGCCCCCTTAGTGCCGGTGACCTTCTCTGCCCAGGTCACAGCCGGACGGAGCAGCCTTACGGTCACGGATCCCCAGGGCAGAAGCTGTACGGTGGAAGGTCCCCAGCCGGAACAGGCCCGGGTGGCAGAGCTGACAGAAGAAGCCTTGGCAGCCCGGCTGAGTAAGACCGGCGGTACGCCTTATTATGCCACGGACGTGCGTTGCCACGTTGTCCCCGGAGTTACCTTGCCGGTGTCGGCGATTAACCAGATGCGCCGGGATGTGCTGAGTATGCTCACCGCCCAAAGAGCCCGTCGGGAAGTCAAGCGTCTTGGCAAAACCTTGCCCGTGCGCCGATTGCCCGGCAATCGGCATCATCCTGCCCTGACGGTGCAGGTGACCAGCCGGGAACAGATCACCGGAAGACTGCTGAAAATGCAGCCGGCAGTGCTGTATGTGCCGCTGCACCTGCTGACCCAGGATCGGGAATTTACCCGGGCGCTGACAAACCGGGTCAATGTGTGTGCGGTGCTGCCCAAGATCATCCACGATGGGGAAATGGAAAATATCAAGCAGGCGATGTTCTCACTGCGGCAAGTGGGTGTCCGGGAAGTGCTGATCAGCAACCTGGGTCATTTGCTCCCGGCCCGGGATTGCCGGATGGATGTCCGGGGTGATGTGAGCCTGAATTTGTATAGCTCTGTTGCAATGAATACCGCCCGGGAGATGGAGCTTATTTCGGCTGCTGTGAGTACGGAAATGACCCTGCCCCAGATCCGGGACGTAAGCAAAGCCGTGCCGGCGGAAATGCTGTGCTACGGCAGAATGGCGCTGATGGTGACGGAAAATTGCCTCATTCGGGGCAGAACCGGCGGTTGCAGCTGTCAGCAGGGAAATGCCAAGCTCACCGACAAGACCGGCGCAGAATTCCCCATTATCAAAGACGGAACCAGCTGCCGCAGTGTGCTGCTTAACGGCAAAAAGCTGAACTTATTGGATAGACAGCAAGACTTGTCCCGGTTGGGACTGTGGGCGACCCGGCTGTATTTCACCACGGAAAACCCCCGGGAGGTGGATATGGTGCTGCGGTCTTATCAGGAGCCTGTGCCTTTTGATCCCGGCGCATGCACCAGAGGTTTGTACTTGCGAGGAGTGTAATCATGAACGTAATTTTAGCATCCCAATCTCCCAGAAGACGGGAGTTGATGGGTCTGATCGGTGTCCCCTTTACGGTGCGGACAGCCGAAGCCGATGAAAAACTTGTACCCTGGATGTCCCCTCCGGAACAGGCAAAACGGCTCAGCCGCCTGAAAGCGGAGGAGGTGAACCCCCAGCCGGACGAGATCGTTATTGGCGCAGATACCATCGTGGTGGCCGGCCATACGATCTTGGGCAAGCCCAAGGGTGTTCGCCACGCAGAAAAGATCTTAAAAGCCCTCTCCGGTAAGACCCATAAGGTCATTACCGGTGTGACGGTGATGTACCAGGGGGGCAGTATCAGCTTCGCAGAAGAAACCCTTGTGACCTTCCGCAAGCTATCCGATCAGGAAATTGCCGACTATATCGCCACCGGCGAGCCGATGGACAAAGCCGGCGCTTACGGAATCCAATCCGGGGCAGCAAAATTTGTACAGGGCATCCGGGGCGACTACTTTAACGTGGTGGGTCTGCCGGTTTGCCGGTTAAGCCAGATCCTTACAGAATTGTTGGAGGCAACCCAATGAAGCACTTTTTCTCTACCCGTGTCCGGGTAGTTCTGATCATATCGGTGCTGCTGGCGGTGCTGTTGGCAGTGGTGAGCAACCTCACCGGCCTGTCGTTGCCGGAAATGGCGGTCAAGGGCATCCTGACCCCCATCCGCACCGGTGTCAGCCAGCTGACAGACCAGGCCCAGCGGCTGTATAACTATATGTTTGGTTACGAAGCGCTGGCGGCGGAAAATGAAGCGCTGAAAGAGGAAATCGCCCGGCTGGAGAAAAATGCCCGGGATGCAGATGCTTTGATGCGTGAAAATGATAATCTTCGTGCCGTTGCGGAATTGAAGCAGGTACACGAGGACTATAAGCTGGTGGACTGCTATATCATCTCCCGTACCTCTCAGGAATGGTCCAGCTCCTTCACCGTCAACCGGGGCAAAAATGCCGGTCTTGCCGAGGGTATGTGTGTGATTACTGCCAATGGCGAGGTGGTAGGCTTGGTGAGCGAAGTGGGTCTGAATTATGCAGAGGTCAAGACCGTGCTGGACAGCTCCCTGGAAATCGGCGCGACCATTGCCTCCTCCGGCTACAACGGTATGGTGCAGGGCGGCTATGCAACGGGCCGTGCAGGTCTGTTGCGGATGGACTATCTGCCCAGTAACTCTGTCATCCGCAACAATGACCAGGTGGTGACCACCGGTTCTATGGTCTATCCCCGTAACCTGATCATCGGCTACGTGGTGGATGCGGACTTTGACGATACGGGTGTGGCCAAGTATGCCCTTTTGGAGCCGGCGGCTAATGTGGCGGCGCTGGAGCAGGTGTTCGTGGTCACGGAGTATGATGTAGGATAAGCTATGAAAAGAAAGTACGAATTCAAACCGGACAAGCCGACGAACGGTCTTGCCAACAAGCTGGTCTTAACAAGATTGCAGCAGAGAAAGCTCTTAAAATGGGTGCTGTACTGCCTTGTGCTTTTGGCACTGTCGGTGGTGCAGGACGTGATCTTGTGTCAGATGCGAATCTTCGGCAGCACCACGGATCTGGTGCCTTGCGGCATTTTCCTTATTTGCCTGGCCGAGGGTATGGAGGGGGGCTGCGTTTGCGCGCTGGTGGCCTCCGCCTGTTACCTGTTTTCCGGCTCTGCCGCCGGGTATCACAGCCTGTTTTTGCTCACCGGTATCAGCGTAATCATTTCTTATTTTCGCCAAAGCTACCTGCGGAAAGGCTTTGCCGCTTCTATGCTGTGTACGGCGATGGGTCTTGTTGCATATCAGCTGACCGTGTTTGCCGTGGCTTTGTTTTTGGGGCAGACCCACCTGGCACGTCTGGGCGCATTTGTCCTGACGGCAGGATTTACCTTTGTTTCCGCGCCGGTGCTGTATCCGGTGATCAGCGCCATCAGTAAAATCGGAGGAGAAGCATGGAAAGAATAACCCGCTTCCGGGCAAAAATCATAATACTTGTGGTGGCGGCTGTGATTGCCTTCTTCGCCTTTAAGCTGTACGATCTGCAGATCATTCAGACCGGCGGCAGCAAGGACAACACCTCCACCTTTACTACCCGAACCCGTGTCAAAGCGGCTCGGGGTGATATCCTGGACACCAACGGCAACCCCCTGACGGTGAACCGCGCCAGTTATGACCTGGTGCTGAACCACTACGTTCTGCTTACCGCCAACGGCACCAACGATTATCTGTATCAGCTGGTGATGCGGTGTCAGGAACAGGGCATCGAATATAACGAGAATTTCCCGGTGAGTATGGAGCGACCCTTCGTCTACACCTTAGACGACTACAATTCTGCCTGGCAGGGCTATTTTCAGACCTACCTGAGCAGCAAGGAGCTGGACTCGGATATTACTGCGCCCTTGCTTGTCAAGCGTTTGCGTGACCGGTATAAAATCCCTGCCACCTGGCCGGAGGAAATTGCCCGGAAAGTGGTGGGTCTAAGATATGAAATGGACCTGCGCGGCTGCGTGGGAAGCCTTTCCAACCACGTATTTTTAAGCGACGTCAGCGACGAGCAGCTGTCCAGCCTGGTGGAATTGAATGTGCCGGGCCTGATGGTGGAAAAGACCACCGTCCGTGAATATAACACCGAATATGCCGCCCATATTTTGGGCTTCGTGGGCAAAATGAATGCCCAGCAGTGGGAAAAATATAAGGACAACCCGGACTATTCCATGGACTCAGAAATTGGACAAAGTGGTCTGGAAGCAGCCTTTGAAGAGTACCTGCACGGTGTGGACGGAATTCGGGAGGATACGGTCACGGTTTCCGGTGAGCTGGTTTCCTCGGTGTATATCGTCGAGCCGAAAGCCGGCGCCAACGTAGAGGTTTCTATTGATGTGAATCTGCAGCGCGCTGCAGAAGAGGGTATGGAACGAGTGGTCTACCAGCTGCGAAACGGCGAGCTGCGGGACGGTCAGGATGCGGAAGGCTGCGCCGTGGTAGCTATGGATGTCAAGACCGGTCAGGTGCTGGTCTGCGGCAGCTATCCTACCTATGACCTGTCCACCTATTTTGAGAATTACAAGGAAATTCTGGAGGCCGAGTACGACCCCCTGTACAATCGAGCCCTCCAGGGCGAATATCCCCCCGGCTCTACCTACAAGATGTCTATGGTCATTGCCGGTATCGACTCCGGTGTGATCAACTCCGGCACGGTGATCGTGGATAAGGGTGTGTTTAATAAGTACGCCCCGGGCTTCGTGGTCAAATGTCTGCGATATACCACCAACCACCTGACCCACGAAGACCTGACAGCGGCTACTGCTTTGCAGGTGTCCTGTAACTATTTCTTCTATGACCTGGGCGACCGGATTTCCATTACCGCAATGGACAATACCGCCAAGGCTTTGGGTCTGGGCGAGCCTACCGGCATCGAGCTGGCAGAGAATACCGGACACCGGGCGAACCCGGAAACCAAGGCCGAGCTGTACCCGGACGAGCCGAAGTGGTATCAGGCGGATAAAATTACCGCCGCCATCGGCCAGTCGGACAATCGGTTCACCCCTATGCAGCTTTGCTCCTATGTGACGGCCCTTGCCAACCGTGGCACCCGGTATAAGGCGACGTTTTTGAACCGTGTGGTCAGCTCTGACTACCGGCAGCTGCTGTTGCAGAGCAAAAAAGAGGTGCTCAGCACCCTGGAAATCTCCGACGATGCCTACCTTGCCTACACAACCGGTATGAAGCTGGTTACCCAAAAGACCGAGGATTGGTCCGGTACAGCATACGGCACGTTTAAGAATTACCCGGTGTCCGTGGCGGCAAAGACCGGTACTGCCCAGGGCGCGAAAAACTCCTCTGACCACGGTGCGTTTGTGTGCTATGCTCCGGCAGACGATCCTCAGATCGCCATCGCCATCTACGGCGAAAAGGCAGGTCACGGTTCGCAGCTGGCAACCATCGCAAGAGATATTTTGGATATCTATTTTGAAGTGGGCGAAACCGGCGACGTGATTACCAACGAAAACAAAGTTAGTTAAACCAGAGGTCAGGAGCACCTCAAACCGTCAAAACACAAATTTTTGAAATAGGAAATAAAAAGCCTTCCCCTTGAGGGGAAGGTGGCAAAAATCTATTTGATTTTTGACGGATGAGGTGTGAAAAGCTTGCTTTCGCAAGGTATTTTGACTTACTGCGCAAACGGTCGGACTAACGTACCTATGTACGCTTACGCCGACCGTTTGCTTGTCTTTGAGGCGCTCTTGCCCTCTGGCGTTCTATCCTAAGTACCCGGTCAAACGACCGGGCTTCTTTATGCCTGTACAAACATCGGTGTCAGCTTGGGCTTGTTAAATACCTGCTCAAAGCGGACACACTTGACCAAAAATGCGTAGTAAATATTCAGCTCCGTGCCCCAAAGGCTTTCGGTGTTACCCATACCCTTGGCTAAGATCACGTCGGCATTTGCCATGGCATCCTTCAGTTCCTGACCGATGAAAGGCAGTACCGTGCCGCAAAGGGGCGCGCCGCTGTCGATCACCGGGAAAGAAATGCCCGCAACTGCGGCATCTTCCCTGGTGGCATCGTTGGTCACGTTTCCACCCCGGACGCAGAAAGTGATCTCCACGTGGGGGTATGCTTCGTGGATCTTCTCTGCCAGCACCCGGTCAAAGACGATCTCGCCGGCATTGTCCGTCAGATACAGAAGCTTTTTGCCCTGTTCCAGATCCTTGCAGAACTTCTCGTATGTAGCCTTGTCCAGGTCAGATTGCTCTGCCGCATCCAAAAGTTCAGAAAATTTGTCGAAGCTGACCTCTCCCTGGAGGGCAGAAAAGTCCAGGTAATTGCCCAAAACCGCAAACTGCAGAGCGCAGTACAGAGGGTCTTTTGCTTTTTCAAGACGTTCATAAATTTCCGGCAGACGCTCTAGCACGAAATTGTTGGAAAATTCCTTTTCTGCTTTCAGCCGGTTGGGGTCAAGACCTACCAGCCGCTTTAAAATTCCGTCGCTGATGTAGGCAAGCCAGGTGCTGTCCATCTCGGGAGGGGCTTCGGAAATATATTTTAAGATCTCTCTTGCGTATTGATTGGCCTGTTCGTCAGTGCCAAGGCTCCGGGCCAGGGCAAACCGCTTTTTTAAGTGACATTCAATGCAAAGGGTGTTAATGGGTATGCTCATTTGGTCTCCTCCAAAAGCGCCATCGCCCGGGCAATCAGAGCCGGGTCAGCGCTGCTGTTTTCTATGATAATTTCACCGTCCCCGTCGCCCAGCAGATCTTGCTCTGCCAGCCGGCGATGGGTCTCCCGGGCAGTACCAAGACTGCCATCGAGCAGACAAGTTCTCTCGCCCAAAAATTCTCCAATGGCATTTTTGGCAAAGGGGTAGTGGGTGCAGCCCAAAACCACCGCATCCAGCTTGTCCCGGTAGGGGGACAAAATGGGCCGTAATAAGTCCCGGGTCTTATCGTCATCCCAGTGGCCGCTTTCCACCAGCGCCACAAGTCCGGGGACCCGGATGGCGGAAACCTGCAAGCCGGGAAAACGCTCCAGCTGCTGATGGAACTTTTCCTCCCGGAGGGTCACAGCCGTGGCCATCACGCCGATATATCCCTTGGGGAAATTGTCAGCGGCTACTTTCAAGGCCGGCTCAATGCCGATAATGATGGTGTCCGGATAGGTACTGCGCAAAATCCCAATGGCGGCGGCGGTGGCAGTATTGCAGGCAACGACCAAGGCCTTGCAGCCCCGTCCGATCAGATACTCTGCCGCAGCCAGGGTCAGGTTTTGCACTTCTTCCGTAGACCGTTCTCCGTAGGGAGCGTTGGCAGAGTCCCCAAAGTACAAAAATTTTTCCTGGGGCATTTGCTTGACCAATTCCTTCAGGACACTGATGCCGCCCAAACCGGAATCGAAAACGCCGATATATTCATTTTTTCTGTGCATTTTCTCACCAGCTTCTTCTGTATTTTTCTTATCATACCAAAAAACACAAATGATTTCAACCAAGAAATAAGGGGTTGCAATCGCAACCCCTTAAAATTTATTTGGTACCAAAAATTCTGTCGCCGGCATCGCCCAAACCGGGAACGATGTAAGCGTGATCATTCAGCTTTTCGTCCAGAGCAGCCAGGTAAATATCCACATCCGGGTGGGCTTCCTGCACGGTCTTCACACCCTCCGGTGCGCCGATGATGTTCAGCATCACGATGTTCTTACAGCCGTGCTGCTTCAAAAAGTCGATAGCGGCAACGGCGCTACCACCGGTAGCCAGCATAGGGTCAACCACAAACACACGACGGTTGCCGATGTCTTCCGGAAGCTTGCAGTAATATTCCACAGGCATATGGGTCTCGGGATCACGGTACAGACCGATGTGACCGATCTTTGCAGAGGGAATCAGGTCCACCATAGCATCCACCATACCCAGACCGGCACGGAGAATGGGGATAATGGCCAGCTTCTTACCGGCCAGACGGCGACATTTTGCCACAGCCACGGGGGTGTGTACCTCTACCTCAACGGTAGGCAGGTCACGGGTAGCCTCGTAACACATCAGGCCGGAAATCTCGCTGATCAGCTCGCGGAATTCCTTAACAGAGGTGTTCTTGCTTCTCAAAATTGCCAGCTTATGCTGAATTAAAGGATGGTTCAGGACGTTTACGGTACTCATAATCTCTATCTCCTTTATTTTTGTTCCCGTTCCAAGCGCTCACGCTCAGCTTGGGAAAGTCTTAAGTAGTTGGGCTTCAGTTCCCCGGCATTGCCGGGCAGACCTGCTAAAATTGCCTGTTCTGCGGCCAAAGCCACACCGCAGGCCCGCTGGTGCATTTGATGCTCCGGGGGCAGAACCAGCCCGGGAACTTGCTCCTGCAAACTATTATAGCACAAAATACTGCCGTCGCCAACTAAAAATATAGGTTTCGACAATTTATTTATTTCTTCCGCCAGATCGGACAGGGCAATGGCGCGATCCTCGGTGATCCGGGTCACCTTGCCGCCCTCTGCCAAAAACAGGGCATTGTACACCTGGCTTCTCCGGGCATCCATCACCGGGCAGATATATCCGTCATATGCCCCCAAGCCCAATGCCATAGCCTCCAACGTGGAAACACCGTAGCAGGGGATTTCTCCACCCCAGGCAAAGCCCTTAGCAGCGGCAACACCAATGCGCACACCGGTAAAGCTTCCCGGGCCGGCAGCCACGGCAACCGCCTCCACATCCCCGGGTGCAAGACCGCAGGATTGCAGCAAGCTCTCTGCCATGGTCATTACCGTCTGGGAATGGGTCAGGCCGGTATTCTGATAATATTGCCCCAGCAAAATGCCCTTTTCCATCAGCGCAACAGAACCGGCTTTTGCAGAAGTCTCAAAGGCCAATATTTTCATAGTCGCCTCCCGAAATGGTAATTTTTCTTGTGTTCTGGCCCAGCTTTTGAATACAAATCTGCACCGGGTTTTCCAGGGCATCTTCTACATTTTCGCTCCACTCCACGGCGCAAACACCGCCCCGGGCCAGGTAATCCTCCCAGCCGATGTCCCACAATTCGTCACTGCAGGAAAGCCGGTACATATCAAAATGAAACAGGGGAAGTCTGCCGGAGAGATATTCGTTGACGATGGTGTAGGTGGGGCTGGTGACACGCTCCGTTGCCCCCAAACCCCGGGCAAGCCCCCGGGTGAATGCCGTCTTGCCTGCACCCAAATCTCCGGTAAAGGAAAGCACGGTGCTGGGCTTCAGAATAGACCCCAGCCGAAAGCCAATGGCTTCCGTCTCCTCCGGCGATGTTGTGATAAATTCCATAGTTGTTCCTTTACTGTGCGTTTTTCAGCTTTTCGGCCTGGTCGGCGGTGGCAAGAGCGTCGATGATTTCGTCGATGTCGCCGTCCATAATGGTGTCGATCCGGTACAGGGTCAGGCCGATTCGGTGGTCGGTGACACGACCCTGGGGGAAGTTGTAGGTGCGGATACGCTCGTTACGCATACCGGTACCCACCTGGCTGCGCCGCATACCGGTGACCTCACTATCCAGCTTCTCCTGCTCGATCTCGTATAGCTTGGATGCCAGCATCCGCATACATTTTTCCCGGTTTTGCACCTGGCTGCGCTCTTCCTGACAGGCGACCACAATGCCTGAGGGTTTGTGGATGAGGCGAACGGCAGAGCTTGTCTTGTTGACGTGCTGACCGCCGGCACCGGAGGCCCGGAACACCTGCATTTCAATGTCAGCCGGGTTGATCTGGACATCTACCTCTTCCATTTCCGGAAGCACGGCTACCGTGGCAGTGGAGGTGTGGACACGACCACCGGATTCGGTCTCCGGTACACGCTGTACCCGGTGGACACCGGACTCATATTTGAGCCGTGAATAAGCGCCTCGCCCGGAAATTACAAAGTCCGCTTCCTTTACACCGCCAAGCTCCGTGTCGGAATAGTTCATCAGCTCCACCTGCCAACCCTTTTGGGCGGCATACATACTGTACATCCGGAAAAGAGAATGGGCAAACAATGCGCTTTCTTCGCCACCGACACCGCCCCGGATCTCCACGATCACGTTCTTGTCATCGTTGGGGTCTTTGGGCAGCAGCAAGACCTGCAGCTTTTCGTACAGCTCTTCCGTGGCAGCCTTGGCGGTCTGATAGGTTTCCTGGCAAAGCTCCTTCATTTCCGGATCGGCCATCAGTTCCTGGGCTTCTGCCATTTCCTGACGGGCATTTTTGTAGGCGGTAAAAGCCTCAATGATCGGCTCTAAATCGTTCTTTTCCCGCAAGGTGGCGGCCGCCTTTTTGGGGTCTGCGTAAAAGTCTGGCTGTTCTGACCGGGCGCAGATTTCTTCATAGCGGTTTTGCACCGCTTCCAACTTGTCCAGCATACGACTGCCTCCTTTTTCCATAGTTATTTCCATTATAACAGAATTTTGTAAAAAGTCAAAGCGCAACAATTTTTTAAACTTAATACTTTTTTAATATTTACCCACTTATTTTCTTCACAAATACCCGATATAATTGGTAGCGTAAGAATGTATGTCACCTTTTTCATTTTTCTCTCCTTTTTCTCTCTCTAAAGCAAAGCCGCAGGTTGCCTGCGGCTTTTGCACTTCTTAGGAATAGTATCTGCCACTTCTGGGAAAGCTTTCCTGGAGGTGGCAGATTTTGATTTTATCTTACTTGCGAACCGTTATTTTATATTTGGTGCTGATCGGGGTCATCCGGCTGATGGGCAAGCGGCAGATCGGTCAGATGGAGCCGGCAGAATTTGTGGTGACGATGCTGGTGGCCAACCTGGCGGCCATCCCCATGCAGGACGGGGGAATTCCCCTGTATTCCGGATTTGTGCCGATCATTACGGTGTTGGGGGTTGAGCTGGTGCTGTCCCACCTGTCCCTGAAGAGCGTCCGGGTTCGAAAGCTTTTGTGCGGAAAACCGGTAATACTCATTGAAAACGGCACGATTATGCAGGAAAATCTTCGAAAAACCCGGGTGACCATGGACGAACTGGCGGGGCATTTGCGGGAAAAGGACGTGCTGGATATTACCACGGTGCAGTATGCGATTTTGGAGACCGACGGGAATTTGTCTGTGTTTCCCTACCCAAAGGAGCGTCCGGCGACTGCCAAGGAGGCCGGCATCCAGGCCGGGAAGCAGTACATGCCCCTGACCATTATTTCCGACGGGGCGCTGCTTTTGGAAAATTTGCAGAAAGCCGGGAAAAATAAGCTGTGGCTGCATAAGGTACTGACCCAGCGGAACACCACCGTTGCTGACACCTGGTATCTTTCCGTAGACGGTCAGGATAAGATCGTCCATTATCCCCGGGAGGTGGTCAAATGAAACGGTTATGGCTGGGAATTTCTCTTTTGGCACTGTTTTTCATTGTCAGCCTGCTGATCGGGATGGCGATGGACAGCGCCCACCTGGAAATTGCCGAAAAGCTTCACAATGCGGCAGATTTGGTGCTGGAAGAAAACTATGCTCTGGGACAGGAACAGGCGCAAAGCGCCAAAGCAAAATGGGAAAAATGCTGGAGCTGGACAGCAGCGGTTGCTGACCATGCACCAATGGACGAAATTGACGGACTGTTCGCCCAGTTAAAGGCCTTTGAAAGCCCGGAGGATGGAGTCCATTATGCCGCTACCTGCGCCCAGCTTAGCAAGTTGGTGGAGGCGATGGCCGAAGCCCACCGCCTGAGCTTGGAAAACCTGCTGTAATACTGCCGTCACTGCGAGGAGCGCAGCGACGTGGCAGTCAGTAATACTTTTTAGAGAACTGATTGCCACGCCCCGTTGGGGCTGGCAATAACGGAGAAACGATGTCAGGTTTTGGCACCGCTGGACAGCTGCAAAATGGCATCTGCCAAAATTTTCCCTGCCAGCAAGGCTTCCTGCCGGGTGTTCCCGGCAGAGCCCACTTCCACGATCAAAGCGCCCGGGGATAAGTCCTGATTGAACCGCTGCTTGCGGAAACTGATGGGACGGCAAATTCCCGGGGTGTTTTTTTCCAAAAGTGCGTGAAGCTTCACCCCGAAGGCCATATTTTCCGGCCAGCTGGGGTGCTTTAGACCGTTTGCATCCGTCCCTACCACCAGCATCAGCTTGGCAGAGGTTCCCTGAGGGGTCTTGACGGTGTAGCGCACCTGTTGTCCTTGCTTGTTTTCAATGGAATCCCGGTGAATATCCAGCACAATTTCAATAGAGGGGTATTCTTCCAGATATTGTTTTACGCTCTTCCGGGAGTTGGAATAGGCCTTGGAATAGGAGGGGTCATCGTGACGGGTGGTATCGTGCAACACGGAAATGCCCCCGGCTTCCAGTGCCTTTTTAATTTCCGCCCCAACCGATACCACATTGTAATCATTCTCCCGGGTGCGGTAGGGGGTGTACTCGTTGTAGTCTTCGGTTTTTTTGTAGCTTTCCGTGCCGTGGGAGTGGACGATGAGCACCGTAGGCTTGTCCTGCTTCAGCTGCCAGGACAAAGGCTCCGTCAGCCACCCGGTCAGGTCGGTGTCATAGCCGCACACCGACTTGACCTTCACGAAATCCGCATCCTGCGCAGAAAATACCGGCAAAACCGCTTCTTCTAATTCCGGTTCTTCCGGGACAGTTTCCTCCGGAACGGTGCGCAAAATGCGCCCGGTTTCCAGGAAGAACAGGGTGGAGGCCACCTTTGGCTGCGCCACAGTTTCCACCACCGCCTCTGCCGCACCACCGGAAAACAGCCGCACCGCCAAAGCAAATAGCACCACTGTTGCACTTAGTCGTAAACACCACTTCTCCATAGTACACTCCTTTCTTGACTGCTGGCTGTATAATATATTGCAAAAAAAAGAGAGAACGTTGCGGCCAAGCCGTCTTGTTCTCTCTTTTAGATTATTCGGGTTTTTTCCACTTGGGCCTGTCCTTCAAAGTCAGACGCAGCCGTCCAAAAAAGTCTGTCAGCAGCGCCTTGCTGTCTTCCTCCAGCACCCCGGCTGTTACCTCCGGGCGATGGTTAAAGACCATAGAAAACAGATCGCACACCGAGCCGCAGGCGCCGAATTTTTCATCCCTTGCCCCAAAGACTACCCGGGGAATTCGGGCATTGATAATCGCCCCAGCGCACATAGGACAAGGCTCCATCGTTACATATAAGGTACAGTCCCACAACCGCCAGCCGCCTAACCTTTCACAGGCATCGCCAATGGCTGCGATTTCTGCGTGACCCAGGGCAGTTTTTGCCGTTTCCCGGGTGTTGCGCCCCCGGCCTACGATCTGACCGTTTCGCACGATCACACACCCCACCGGCACTTCACCCTCTGAAGCAGCTTCCTGCGCCAGGATCAGCGCCTGCTGCATAAAATAAGTATCGTCCATTTTTTCGCCCTCCATACATGTATCTTAATCCAACACAGGGGCTACGTCAAGCATTGTATCACGGTATGGTCGCAAACTTGGGAGAATTCCGTATCTTGAAATGCAGAAAAAACTGTGGTACAATGAATAAAATATTGCTTTCAGAGAGTCAAAGAACCCCCAAACCGTCAAAACACAACCTATAAAAAAGGCTCCCTTGTGTAAAGGGAGCTGTCAAAAATCTTTGATTTTTGACTGAGGGATTGTAAAAACTCTGATTTTTGACGGATGAGGGGTGAAGTGCTTGCTATCGCAAGGTGTTTTGACGGTTTGGGGGTTCTTTGATCTCTGTCTGGCTGAAGATAGGTGGAACTTTATGAAAACCTTACTGCACATTTGCTGTGCCCCCTGTGCCAATCAGTGCGTGGACGTGCTGCAAACCGACGGCTTCGACGTGTCCGGCTTTTGGTACAATCCCAATATCCACCCCTTTACCGAGTATCGCAGTCGTCGCAACTGCCTCCGGGACTATGCCCAGAGCATCGATCTAACCCTGATTGAAAAAAATGACTACGGCCTGCGCCCCTTTGTCCGGGCAGTGGCGGAGGATATTGAAAAACGCTGCGGAAAGTGCTACGAAATGCGGCTGTTTGAAACGGCCCGTCAGGCAAAGGAATTGGGCTTTGACAGCTTTACCTCCAGCCTGTTCATCAGCCCCTACCAAAACCACGAGCTGATGCGTGAAACAGCAGAGCGCGCGGCAGCAGAATTCGGTGTGGAATTCCTTTACCGGGACTTCCGCCCCTACTTCAAAGCCGGTCAGGAAAAGGCCCGGGAGTTGGGCTTTTATATGCAAAAGTACTGCGGTTGTGTCTTTTCTGAGGAAGAACGGTACTTAAAGGCCAATAAAATCTTGAGGTGAGATATGGGAAACTTTACCTTTGTTGCTCCTTGCCTGTTCGGCTTGGAGGGCATTGCCGGCGAAGAGCTTCGGCGGCTGAATATGGAAAATGTCCGGGTAGAGGACAGAAGAGTTCTCTTTACCGGTGATGAAAATGCCCTGGCAAGGGCAAATATTTCTCTGCGTACGGCTGAGCGTGTGATGATCGTGCTGGCGCAGTTTACCGCCAAAAGCTTTGAAGAGCTGTTTCAGGGTGTGCTGGCTTCACCTTTGGAGGAATTCATTCCTGCCGACGGTCAGTTTCCGGTGAAAGGACACTGCTTAAATAGCCAATTGATGAGCGTTTCCGATTGTCAGGCGATCATCAAAAAGGCCGCATCCCGTCGGCTGGGTGAGAAGTACAGCATCTCCTGGTTGCCGGAAACCGGTGTGAAGTTCCAGCTGCACTTTACCATTTTGAATGACAATGTGACCCTGAGCCTGGATACCTCCGGACCGGGTCTGCATAAGCGTGGCTACCGGGCAGTGGGCAACGATGCCCCCTTGCACGAAACCCTGGCTGCCGGTATGATCCAGCTGACCCGGTTCCGGGGCAGAGAATTTTTCTGGGATCCCTTCTGCGGCTCCGGCACGATCCCCATTGAGGCGGCGCTGATCGCCAAAAACCGGGCCCCGGGCTTAAACCGCACCTTTTCCGCCCAGGAATATCCCTGGCTGCCGGAGAACATTTGGGAAACCGCCAGACAAGAGGCTCGTGACAAGGAATTTAACGGTCAGTACCGCATTATGGGTTCTGACAGCGACCCGGCCTGTGTATCTTTAAGCTTTGCCAATGCCAGAAAGGCCGGTGTTGCCGATTGCGTGACCTTCAAAGACGGCGATGCCACCAAGATGAGTCTGCCGGCAGAAAGCGGCATTTTGGTCTGCAATCCGCCCTACGGTGAGCGTATGATGGAGCAGCACTCTGCCCAGCGGCTTTACGGCGCATTGGGTCGTCACCTGAAATTTGCCAACGACTGGAAGAAGTTCGTCATCACCTCCGAGCCGGAATTTGAGCATTATTTCGGCAAACGGGCGGATAAAAAGCGGAAATTCTACAACGGCAAGATCAAATGTGATTATTATATGTTTACGGATAATCAGAGAAAAGTGAAGAAATGAAACACATTTTTATTATCAATCCGGTGGCCGGCTCCCGGGACCGGACAAAGGACTACACAGCCCAAATTGAAAAAAGCTGCAGCCGACGTGGCTTGACCTATGAAATTTATGTGTCCCGGTATGCGGGAGATTGCACCCGGTTTGCCCGGGAAGTGGCCCAATCCGGGGAAGAAGTGCGGCTGTATGCCTGTGGCGGCGACGGCACACTGAACGAAGTGGTCAACGGCGCAGCCGGCTATGAGAATGTAGCGGTGACGGTATTTTCCGGCGGCAGCGGCAACGATTTTGTCAAAATTTTTGACAAGCCGGAAACGTTTTTTGATTTGGAACAGCTGTTAGATGCCCGGGAAACGGAAATGGACCTGATGCGCTGCAATCAGGACTATGCCTTGAATATCTGCTCCGTGGGTCTGGATGCCCGAATCGGCACAGACGTGTCCAACTATAAGCGGCTGCCGCTGCTCAGTGGCTTCCGGGCCTATGCGGTGTCCACAGTGGTCAATGTTATCCGTGGCATTGCAGAGCCTTACCGGGTGGAGATCGACGGTCAGGTGATCGAGGGGGAGAAGACCCTTATCTGCGCCTGTAACGGGCGGTTTTACGGCGGCGGCTTTTTGCCGGTGCCGGAGGCAGACCCCACCGACGGAAAGCTGGACGTGCTGGTCGTTGAAAAGGTGTCCCGGCTGAAGGTGGCGCAAGTCATTGGCAAGTTCAAAAACGGCCAGTACCGACGTTTGCCCCAGTATATCCGGCACTTCCGCACGGACAAGCTGAAAATTACCTGCCGGGGGGATACCCCGGTGAATTTGGACGGAGAGCTGCGTGTTGCCAAGGAAATTATTTTCTCCGTCGCCAAGGAAAAACTCCGGTTTTTCCATCCGAAAACCACAAATCTGCTTCTGACGGAAGCAGTTGGAATTTGAGAGGTATTTATGCGTAAGCTGATAACCCTGACGCTGGTCGTTATGTTAATTTCATATCTGGCGCTGGGTGTGTCTGCTGCCACCTGGGCATCTTCTCAGGAGAGCTTTGCCACGGTATCGGCGGACGGCAGCTGTCAGATCACCACCACAGTGTCGCTGCATATGGACGAGCCTGTGGAGAAGCTGCAATTTCCCATTCCCCTGGAGGCCACCGGTGTGACGGTGAACGGATCCCGGATGTCTGCCAGCCGTAATGGGGATGCGCGGTATCTGGACCTGTCCCGGCTGACCAGAAATGTGGTGGGCGACGTGACGGTAAATATCCATTATAATCTGCACGATGTGATCGAAGCCACCCAATCCGGTCTGCAGCTAAAGCTGCCGCTGCTCAGTGGCTTTTCCTATCCGGTGCAAAGCTTAAGGTTTTCTGTGACCCTACCCGGGGCGGTAGAGGTGCTGCCGGGCTTTGTCAGCGGCTACCATCAGGCCCGTATCGAGGAGGACCTGACCTACCAGCTGGAGGGAAACACCATCACCGGCAGTTCTCTCAAAGCAATGAAAGACCACGAAACCTTATATATGACCCTTCCGGTGACGGAAGCGATGTTCCCCCAATCCATTACCCAGTCCCAGGACTATCACTGGGGCATTACCGCAATGATCATTTGCGGCGCGCTGGCGCTGGTTTATTGGCTGCTGACCCTTTGGAATTTGCCTTTGAAGCCCCGGCACACCACCCAGCCCCCCCAGGGCTATCATCCCGGTCTTTTGGGTAGTGTCCTGTGCGGTCAGGGAATGAATTTGACTCTGACGGTGCTGCATTGGGCGCAGCTGGGTTATGTGGGCATCATACCCAAAAAGGGAAGCGTGCTGCTGAAACGGCGGATGGAAATGGGCAATGAGTGTACCGAAGAGGAAGTGCGGATCTTCCGGAAGCTGTTCGGCGGCAGAAACACTGTGGATACCTCGGAAACCCGGTATGCCCAGCTCTATAGAGAATGTGCCGCCCAGCGAATCGGTGTGGGAGAGATTTTCAGCCGGTGGAATGGAAACGGCAAGGTGTTCCGGTTCCTGGCATCGGGAATTGGTCTGTTTGGCGGCGCATCCCTGGCGGTGGCAATGGCAGACGGCGCTGTGCTGCAGGGGCTTTTGCTGGTGGTGATGGCCGTTGCCGGCTTCTTCAGCGGCTGGTATCTGCAGGGAATCGGTGTGGGCCTGATGCTCCAGGACACCCGGAAGCTGAAAATCAGCCTGGTGTGCAGTGTTTTTTGGCTGATCTTCGGCGCATTGGCCGGGGACGTAAACACAGCCTTTGGTATGGTGCTGAGCCTTGTGGTGGCAGGATTGCTTCTTTGCTGGGGCGGTCGGCGCACCCGACAGGGTCGGGAAATGCTGGCGCTGGCCCTGGGCTACCGCCGTTATCTGCGCAGAAAAGACCAGCTGACGCTTGTCCGTATGCAGCCGGAGTATTTCTTCCAGGCGCTCCCTTGGGCAATGGCCCTGGGCTGCGGCAAGGGCTTCGCCCGGGCTATGGGCAAGTGGCGGTGGTCGGACTGCGATTATGTAGCCATTCCTAACGACCGGAACTGGACGGCGGAGCAGTGGCGCAAGCGCTTCTGCCAGCTGGTGAGGGATATGAACCGCCGGGCAGACAATATGCCCTTGGAGCGAATGTTCGGAATTCTCCACGCACTAACCAATAAATAAAGAACGACCGATGGATGCAGGTCATTGCGAGGAGCCGCAGGCGACGTGGCAATCAGTCCCCTGGAGGGCATTACTGACTGCCACGGGCTTTCAGCCCTCGCAGTGACGCCTGTTTTCATCAGTCATTGGGAGAACGGCTAAGCCGTTCTTTTTTATGGAAAAATAATTTTCCATAGTGAAAAAAAGTTTAGAATTCGACCCAAAAACGAGAAAAAATGGGAAAATATTTCATATACCCCCTGAAAAGTTTCCAAAACTTGGAAAATGGCGAACTGCAGTCGTTGACAAATATTTGTCAAATGGTATAAGGGTAGTAGAAAAAACAGGGGGTGGGGCAAATGCTGTTTGGAAAGCATTTAAACCGGTATTATCTGCGCTACGGCTGGATGCTCTTGCTGGGTGTTTTAATTCTGGTGATGGAGGACGTTCTGATCCTGATTTTGCCAGAAAAATATCAGCTGGTAGTCAATGGTCTGACCAGCGGTGTGGTGGAATACCGGGGGCAAATGATGACCTTTGACCTTGCTTTTTTGCTGGATGAAATCTGCCTGCCGATGCTGACGATTATCCTGACGATGCTGGTGGGACGCTTTTTCTGGCGGTTTTTGTTCTACGGCTTTTCTGTCCGCGCGATTGCCGATTTGCGCAACCGGATGTTTGACCGGGCACGGCATTTAAGCGCAGAGTTTTACAGCCGGAACAAGGTGGGCAATTTGATGAGCTTGTTTACCAATGACTTGGAAACGGTCAGCGAATGTCTGGGTCACGGTTCCGTGCTGACGGTGGATGCCACCTTGATTGGTGTGATGGCGCTGCGGAAAATGTTTTTGATGGACGTGACGCTTTCTTTGCTGTCGCTGATTCCAATGGCGCTGCTGCTGGTGATGGCAATTTTGATGGGTCGCCATATGTCTAAAAAATGGAAGCTCCGTCAGGAGGCCTACTCCAATCTGGCAGACTTTGTCCAGGAGCGAGTTTCCGGTATGAGTGTTGTCAAGGCCTTTGTGAAAGAGGCTGTGGAGATGATGTCCTTCCGGAAGCTGAACCGGGAAAACGCAAAAGCCAACGTAGCGCACACCAAGGCATCGGTGCTGATGCGTACCCTGGTGACATTGTTTGTGCAAAGCGTTGTGGCGATTATTTTCGGCTTTGGCGGCTACCTTGTGTATCAGGGCAAGTTCAATGCCGGTCAAATTGTCGAGTTTTACGCTTACTTTAATAATATTATCTTTCCGGTGATGGCAATCAGCGATTTGATTGACCGCAGCAGTAAGGGCAGAGCCTCCCTTGCCCGGGTAGAGGAGCTTTTGGATGCAGAGCCGGACGTGGTGGATGCCCCGGATGCCAAGCCAATGCCGGAAATTCAGGGCGACATCCGGGTTCAGAACCTGCGTTTCTGCTACCCTGGAGAAACCACAGAGGTTCTGAAGAATATTTCCTTCCATATTAAGGCCGGTGAAAAGGTGGGTATCGTAGGCAGAACCGGCGCAGGTAAAACCACGCTGGTAGACCTGCTGCTGCGTACCTACAACGTTCCCGACGGCACGGTATTTTTAGACGGTGAGGATATCAACACCCTGAAGGTACGGGATTTGCGAGCTGGCTTTGCCTATGTGCCGCAGGACAATTTCCTGTTCTCCGACACCATTGAAAATAACATTGCCTTTGGTGTCGACACCCCGGATAATGCCCGGGATGCGGCAGTTTTGGCAGATGTGGACGAAAATATTCAGGGATTCCCCTTAGGCTATGAAACGGTTCTGGGTGAGCGTGGCGTTACCGTTTCCGGCGGTCAGAAGCAGCGAATTTCCATTGCCCGGGCGCTGATGAAAAATGCCCCGATTTTGATTATGGACGATTCGGTTTCCGCAGTGGATACCGCTACGGAAAAGACCATTCTTTCCAATATCCACCGGGTGCGGGAGGGTAAGACCACCATTGTCATTGCCCACCGGATTTCCACGGTGGAGGCGATGGACCGGATTTTGTTCCTGGAGGACGGCAGACTGGTTGCCCAGGGAAGCCATCAGGCACTTTTGGACACTTGTCCTGCCTACCAAAAGCTTTCGCTGCTGCAAAAGCTCAATGAGGAAGGAGGAAGCCTCAATGGGTGAATATTCTCCGCTTTTGATTCTGGGCGCGGTGATGGGCCTTGTGACCCTGTGCAGTCTGGTGACCTACGGCATCTTTAAGCAGCATAAGCCCAAGGATCTGGACCGGCATATGTCGGACTGGGAGCTGCTGCGCCGGCTGCTGGGCTATGCCAAAAAATGGTGGTATATGTTCCCACTGGCGCTGATTGTGATGCTGGTTTCCGTTGCCCACGATGTGATTTCTCCGCTGCTTGTGGGTCGCATTCAGGAGCTTTTGACAGGGAAATTCCAGCTTGCCCAGCTTTACAGCATCGTTATCGTGTATGTGTCTGTGCTGGTAGTGAGTATGATTTGCACCTATTTGCAGGCGCTGATTTTGCAAAGCGTGGGACAGAAAATTCTTTCCAGCCTTCGGCAGGATGTGTACGGACACGTGCAGAGTCTTTCCCACAATCAGCTCAACCACATTCCTGTGGGTGTGCTGGTAACCCGGGCTGTCCACGACCCCAGCGGTGTGTCGGCGCTGTTTTCCAGTGTGCTGGTCACCCTGGTGAAAAACGTGATGGTGGTCGTTGCGGTGGTGGTGGCGATGCTGATGCTCAACTACGCCCTGACCCTGGTGATGCTGTGCTTTATGCCCTATACGGTGCTGCTGGCATACGTATTCCGCAAATTCTTCCGCAGCGCCCACAGAGCCGTTCGGGATGCCAACACCGACTTAAATGCTTACCTGTCTGAGAACCTGTCCGGTATGAAAATTACCCAGATTTTTAACCGGGAGGACCGGAAAATGGAGGAATTTACCCAGCGCAGCGATGTCCTGAAGAAGGCACGCACCCGCCGTGTTCTGGTTACCGGTACGTTCCGTCCCTTAATTCAGATGGTGTACCAAAGTTCCCTTCTGTGCCTGTTTTACTTTGCCGGCAAGGGCTATATCCGGGAAACGGAATTTCTGGGACAGACCATCACGGCAAGCATCGTGGTATCCTTCTATATGTATAATAACAAGTTCTTTAACCCCCTGTTTGCCATCGTAGACCAGTTCGATGCGCTGCAGCAGGCATTTGCCTCGGCGGAAAAGATTTTCCGGGTGCTGGATATGGTGCCGGAGGTTGTGGACGAAGCGGACGCAATAGAATTGCCGGAAATCCGGGGTGAAATTGAATTTAAGGATGTGTGGTTTGCCTACGAACCGGATGTCTGGGTGCTCAAGGGCGTGTCCTTCAAGGTGGAGCCGGGTCAAACGGTTGCCTTTGTGGGGGCAACCGGCTCCGGAAAGACGACCATTTTAAGCCTGCTTTGCCGCAACTACGACATTCAGAAAGGTCAAATTCTCGTAGACGGCATCGATATCCGGAAAATCAAAATTTCCTGCCTGCGCAGCTTCTTTGGACAGATGCTCCAGGACGTGTTCCTATTCTCCGGAACGGTTCGGGACAATATTGCCCTGGGTCTGGAGGTTTCCGACGAGGCAATTTGGGATGCCATGCGCCTGGTCAATGCCGACAGCTTTGTGAAGAACCTGCCCGACGGCCTTTCCCACCAGGTGCGGGAGCGTGGCAATAACTTCTCCGCCGGTCAGCGGCAGTTACTCAGCTTTGCCCGAACGGTGCTGCATAAGCCGGCGGTGATGATTATGGATGAAGCCACCGCCAACATCGACACGGAAACGGAAGTGCTTATCCAGGATTCTCTGGAAAAGATGCGCAATATCGGTACGGTCCTGGTGGTCGCCCACAGACTTTCCACCATTCAGAACGCAGATAATATTATCCTGCTTTCCCAGGGTGAGATTTTGGAGCAGGGCAATCATCAGCAGCTGCTCTCGCTCCACGGTCGCTACCATACGCTCTATACCTTACAGCAGCAGAAGGAACTTTTGCAAAAATCATAAACCAGAGGTCAGGAAATCCCCAAACTGTCAAAACACAATTTTTTATAATGTGTGGTAGCTTATCAATATTAGGTTGTCATTGCGAGGAGAGCTTTGCTCGACGCGGCAATCAGTTTCCCCAAATAGCTTGCTGTCGCAAGGTGTTTTGACTTACTGCGCAACTCGAACCTTAACGTACCTATGTACGCCTACAGGTTCGAGTTGCTTGTCTTTGGGGCTTTCTTGACCTCTGTCAGCATGTCCAACGAAGGGTAAGGCAGTCCTCTTTTTTCTTGCATATTGATTTTCAGTTTTGTATAATAAAAGAAAAGGAGATGATGTTATGGAACTATCCCAAATTTTGAAACGCTGTGACCACACGCTGCTCAGCCAATCTGCCACCTGGGCGGACATTCAGGCAATTTGCGATGACGGTATGAAGTATCAAACCGCCTCTGTCTGTATTCCGGCAAGCTTTGTCAAGCAGGCAAAGGACTACGTGGGGGACAAGCTGGCAATTTGCACTGTCATTGGATTTCCCAATGGTTATGACACCACCGCTGCCAAGTGCTTTATGGCAAATGACGCTGTGGAAAACGGCGCTGACGAAGTGGATATGGTCATCAATATCGGCTGGGTCAAAGACGGCAAGTGGGAAGACCTGACCGAGGAAATCCGCCAAATTAAAGCCCACTGCCGGGGCAAAATTCTGAAGGTGATTATCGAAACCTGCTTGCTTACCGAGGAAGAAAAAATCCAAATGTGCCACGTGGTGACCCAAGCCGGGGCAGACTATATCAAGACCTCCACCGGCTTTTCCACTGCCGGCGCCACCTTTGCGGACGTGGCGCTGTTTGCAAAACACGTGGGTAAGGATGTAAAGATCAAAGCCGCCGGCGGCATTTCCTCTTTGGAGGATGCCGAAAAATTCATCGCCCTGGGGGCAGACCGCCTTGGCACATCCCGAATCGTCAAAATCGCCAAAGCCGAACAGGGTACCGGCTATTAAAAAGCCTTCTCCTTGAGGAGAAGGGGGACCGCATAGCGGTGGATGAGGTGTCAATGCAGCTGCGGCACACCTCATCAGTCACGGTATAACCGTGACAGCTTCCCCTCAAGGGGAAGCCTAGGAAAGGAGAAAAAGTATTATGTTAACTACACCGACACCCCATATCAGCGCAAAGCCCGGGGACTTCGGCAAGACCGTGTTGATGCCCGGTGACCCTCTGCGGTCAAAATTCATTGCGGAAAACTTCCTGGAAAACCCGGTTTTGGTGAACAATGTCCGGGGCGTTCAGGGCTATACCGGCACGTATAAGGGTGTGAAAGTGTCCGTAATGGCCACCGGTATGGGTATGCCGGCTATGGGCATTTATTCCCATGAGCTGTTTAACGGCTACGGGGTGGAAAACATCATCCGGGTAGGCTCTGCCGGAGCTATTCAGGAGCAGGTAAAACTGTATGATCTGGTGCTGGGTCAGGGCGCTTGCACCGACTCTAACTTTGCAAGCCAATTCCATTTGCCCGGCACCTTTGCCCCCATCTGTTCCTATGAACTGCTCACCAAAGCGGTGGCGGCTGCAGAAAACCTGGGGGCCCGGTATCACGTGGGCAATATCAATTCTTCCGATACCTTCTATGGTGATCACGAGGGTGTCCCGGAGGGTTTGGACAGCGTATATGCCCTGAAGAAAATGGGTGTGCTGGCGCTGGAAATGGAGGCGGCAGCCCTCTATATGAATGCAGCCCGGTACGGCAAACGGGCGCTGTGCATCTGCACCATCTC
>JAZQWQ010000079.1:0-3929 GCA_045632385.1 Faecousia sp. | reverse complement strand
CAGGAGTCAATATCCTCCACGATCACACCGTTGACTGCGTGGCGATTGCGTTTGACATTTTCGTCCTCCGGAACCGTACGCAAGGGATTTGCGTTCTGGCTTTGCTGTACCGCTTTTGCCGCGCGGTTTACATCGTCACGGATACGACCCACCGCTTTGACCGCAGTAAGTCCACCATAACCGATGGCAGCATACATATCGTCCCAGCTATCAAAAGCCAGTTTTTTCAGTAAACTCTTTTGCAGCTCTTCATCCATTTTTTCAGGAAGGGGCAGCAAAAGGCGCTTCATTTCGCTTTCGAAGCTGGTTCTGCCGTGGATCACATTTTCTTCCCGTTTTTCTTTCTTAAACCACTGCTTGATCTTGGTGCGAGCCTGGTTGGACTGACAGATATTCAGCCAGTCACGGCTGGGACCCTTGGCAGACTTGGAGGTGATGATCTCCACAATGTCGCCATTTTCCAAGGTCGCATCAATGTTGACGATTCGGGCATTGACTTTTGCGCCGACCAGAGCGTTGCCCACACCGGAGTGAATGGCATAGGCAAAGTCAATGGGGGTAGAACCGGCAGGCAGGGACACGATCTTGCCCTTGGGGGTAAAGACGAACACCTCATCGACGAACATATCGATCTTCAGGGAGTTCACATAGTCTTCTGCATCCGTATCCTGCTGGCTTTCCAAAAGCCGGCGCACCCACTCAAAATCCTTTTCCGCGCCGCTGCCGCTGCCCTGCTTATACTTCCAGTGGGCCGCAATGCCGTATTCCGCTGTTTCGTGCATTTCCCAGGTGCGGATCTGCACTTCAAAGGGCACACCCTGAGAGCCAATAACCGTGGTGTGCAAGCTTTGGTACATATTGGGCTTTGGGGTAGAGATATAGTCCTTAAACCGTCCGGGCACCAGATTAAACAGGTCGTGGATATGACCCAGCACATTGTAGCAATCGGGAATGGTATCCACCACCACACGGAATGCGTAAATGTCGTACAACTCTTCCAGACTCTTGCCCTGCTGCTTCATTTTCCGGTAAATGGAATATACGTGCTTGATGCGGCCATAGGTTTTGCCTCGCAGACCCATATCCGTCAAGCGATTGGTAATTCTCTCCTGAATAGCCCGCATAAAAGCTTCGTCCTGCTCTTTGTGGGCTTTTAAGTAGGCCATAATGTCTTCATAGCCGGCAGGGTCTAAGTACCGCAGCGCAATATCTTCCAGCTCCCACTTGATACGCTGCATACCAAGACGGTGTGCCAAAGGCGCATAAATATCCATGGTCTCCCGGCACTTTTTTACCTGCTTTTCCGGGGTCTGATATTGCATAGTTCGCATATTGTGCAGCCGGTCAGCAATTTTGATCAGCACCACCCGGATGTCCTTGGACATTGCCATAAACATCTTGCGCAGATTTTCCATCTGCTGCTGCTCTGAGGAAGAGAAATTCGCTCTTGTCAGCTTGGTAACACCTTCTACAAGCTCCGCTGTCACCGTTCCGAATTGTTTGGCGATCTCATCAAAGGAAGCGTCGGTATCTTCAATGCAATCGTGCAAAATCGCGCCCAGCACCGCATCCACATCCAAGCCCATCTCCGCCACGATCTGGGCGCAGGCCAGGGGATGAATGATATAGGGCGAGCCATCCTTGCGTTTTTGCTCCTTGTGTTTTTCCTGGGCATATACTATGGCCTGCTCTACAATGGATAGGTCCTTACCCGGCAAGTGCTTTTGCAAGGTGCTTTGCAATTGCGCGTAATGTTCTTCAAAACTTTCCATGTTTAACTCTCTTTCACAGCCAACAGCCGCCGCATGGTGCGGCTTTGGTTCAGGTCTGCTTTCTGCTGCATCGGCATCAGCCGTACAGTAATATGCTTATGTAAGCGCTGGGTCTGCAAAAGACCTACATCGGTAAAGATATCCACGCAGGTCAAAAGCTGCTCCAGGCTCAGGGGTTGGTTTGCCCACCGCACGATCTTCCGGCACAGACAGGCAGGATTTTCCTGCAGCTGACCGCCGGGTACCTGGGCAAAATAGCGCCAAACCGTTGCCAGCGTTTCCCGGGAGGGAATCAGTTCTCCTGCCACTTCCGGTGTCAGTCCGCCAAAACGCAGTGCCTGATAGCCGGCCATTTCCATCGAACACGTTGCCTTGCAGTGGGGGCGAATATCCAGCACATTCATCTGCACCGACCGTTCGCCTCTATAATCATTGATCTGCGGCACAAAGGCCACATCTACCACGTCGCCTACCTCCACAGCAGATGTTTCCAGGTCGGTACAGAACCAGATTGCCTGGAACAAATAGCGGCCGGCATACAGACGGAACCGGATATGGCGACCACCACCCACCGGACAAATTCTATCTACGGTCAGCCCTTGCATACTCAGCACAGGCTTGGGACAGCCGCTGCCGCAAGGCTCCAGCCGGGACAGGGCTTCCACATTGGAAAGCGTCAGCAATTCCGGCGCGATATTGCAGTCCACATCCAAGGTGGTGCGAGGGGTATCGTCCCGGTAAAACTCTCTTGCCAAAGCCCCGATCTTTTCCCGGAATGCCGGGATATTCTTCCGGGAAATGGTAAAACCTGCCGCCAGCTCGTGACCGCCATAGCTTTCCAGCAACCCGGACAAGGTGGTCAGGGAAGAAAACAGATTGAAGCCGCCATAGCTGCGGGAACTGGCCTTTCCGTGTTCGCCGTCCAGGCAGATCAGGAACGTGGGACAGCAGTATTCTTCTGCGATACGGCTTGCCACGATGCCCACAACACCCTGATGCCAGGTTTCATCTGCCAGCACGATGGCATCGGGCATTTGACCCTGGGGAAGCATTTCCACAGCCTGCTGATAAATCTCCGCTTCCACACCCTGCCGCTGCTTGTTCAGGTCGCAAAGGGCCTTGGCCAGTGCTTTGCCCTCCTGGGGATCATTGGTCAAAAACAGATCTACCGCCAAGTTGATCTGACCCATACGGCCAGCTGCATTGATACGGGGCGCCAGGGTATAGCCCACCGTGGAAGCGGTAAGGGTTTCCTTTTCGCACCCGGCTTCTTCCATTAAGGCAACCAGACCCGGCCGCTGAGAGTGGCGCAAAGCTTCCAGACCCCGGGCCACAAAAACCCGGTTTTCGCCCTGAAGCAGCATCACATCTGCCACAGTGCCTAAGCACACCATATCTGCGTAAGCATCCAGCACTTCTTCCTGGCTGCCGCATAATGCGCTGGCCAGCTTAAAGGCCACACCTACACCGGACAGTTCGTTATGGGGATAGGTACAATCCGGACGGTGGGGGTCTACCACAGCCACTGCATCCGGCAAAACATCTTTACATTCGTGGTGATCGGTGATCACCAGATCCATGCCTAACTGCTTGCAAAGCTGGGCTTCGCTGACAGCGGTAATACCGCAGTCCACCGTCACGATCAGCTGAACACCTTCCCGGCAAAGGTGGTGCAAAGCAATGGGATTCAGGCCATAGCCCTCCTCCAGGCGACCGGGAATGTAAGGCACACAATTGCCGCCACGGGAACGGATGAAATCGGCCAGCAAGCAAGTTGCCGTAATGCCGTCCACATCGTAATCGCCAAACACAGCGATCTTCTCTCCCCGGGCCAGAGCCAGGCGCAGACGGTTGGCGGCCTTCTCCATATCCCGCATTTTAAAAGGGTCTACAAGGGGGGCATTGCAATCCAGGTAGCTGTCTGCCTGTTCGGTTTTTTCCATGCCCCGGGAAGACAGAATCATAGCCGTCAAAGGCCCATAGCCCCCTGCTGTCAATTGATTTACCGCTTCCATTTTTGGTTCCGCAATATTCCAGATTCCGTATTTCAAGGTATAACACATCCAATTATAACATTTTCCCTATATTATAGCAAAAATGCCCGGATTGCACAATAGGAAGTTGCAAATTTCTCCAAAAATTATGGTGCTTTTTCTG
>JAZQWQ010000078.1:0-8094 GCA_045632385.1 Faecousia sp. | reverse complement strand
TTCATCATATTACAGAGGGTAGGCTGCTTCGTCGCAGATCAGCACCACATCCGGGTGGAACTGCAGGATAGATGCGGGAACCTGAGGATCAACAGGACCCCAGAAGGTCTTCTTCAAAATTTCCTTCTTGTCAGCGCCGGTAACCACCATCACGATCTTCTTTGCTGCCATAATGGTGCCGATGCCCATGGTAAATGCTGCTCTGGGAACATCGTCAATGGAATCAAAGAAGCGCTTGTTAGCATCAATGGTCATTTCCGTCAGCTGTACTTCGTGGGTCATACCGGGGAAATGGTCTTCCGGCTCGTTGAAGCCGATATGGCCGTCGTGACCAATGCCCAACAGTTGCAGGTCAACACCGCCCCACTCTTCGATCTTTGCTTCGTATGCTTCGCACATAGCCTGCACATCTTCTGCCAGTCCCAAAGGAACGATAGTGTTTTCAGGCTTGATGTTGATGTGGTCCAAAAGATTATCCTGCATAAACTTACGATAGCTCTGGGGGTGATCAGGTGCAAGACCCTTGTACTCATCCAAGTTGGCAGAGCGAACATTGGTGAAATCGATCTTGCCTTCCTTTTCCCGCTTGATCAGCTCACGGTACAAAGGCAGCGGTGTAGAACCGGTAGCCAAACCGATTACACCAGCAGGTTTCCGAGACAGAACATCCTCGAACACATCAGCGGCAAATTTGCCAGCTTCCTCAGGGTTCTTTGCGACAATTATTCTAGTATGAATCATTTTCTATTCCTCCTATAAAAGTCATAAGCAAATTGTATCACCTAATGCCGGAATATGCAAGGGATTTTTGCCATTTACAGCACTTTCCACCGCATCCCAAAGACCAAGATCATCATTTTCCCGGGAGGGTAAATGTAAAAGAACGATTTCTTTTGCCCCCAGGCTTTGGGTCAGCGACCAGGAAGCGCTTGTAGTGGCATAGGCATAAGGTACAATCAACACATCCGGCTTTGGTAATGTGGTTTCACGTCGCCAGCAGCTTGGGGCCGCATCTCCTAAAAACCAAACGCACCGACTCCCCTGCACAATAAAGCTCATATGCGGTGTATCTTTTCCTGCTGCACCAATATGCCGACTGGTCACCGGAAGAATCTGCACATGACCCACTCTCCCCGGTTCTGCCGTTGTTTTACATTCTGAGAGTTGCGGTCCAAAAACGACCCGGCCCGTCTTACCTTGGTAGGCAGAAGCAAAGGCCGGGTCATAATGGTCCGAATGATTATGGGTAAAAGCAACAGCATCCGGCAAATTGCTTAGAAGCTGCTCTTTTATTTCAGGAGGTGTTGCCGGGTAGGGTTTTATCTCCCGGCATACACCATCCAATAGTACAGATACTCCGTCCAGCCTAAGCAGCACACCTGCGTTGGCTGTCCGTGTAATTTCCATTACACGCCTGCCTTGAAACGGCGCAGGGCCTCAGCTTCGTTGCAGGAGTTAGCCTCAGCAGTATGACCTGCCAAGGGCACCAGCTTCTCGTGGATAGCATCCAAAATCCAGCTTGCCTGGGGGAAGAAGAACTCGTCAAACTCGAAGGGAGGTGTGATCCAGTTCTTAGCGCCCACAACAACGGGAGGAGCGTCCAGATCGTCGAAGCAATGCTCGGTAATGTTGCGAGCAACGTCGTTCATAAAGGAACCACGAGCGCAAGCATCGGAAACCAGCAGAACCTTACCGGTCTTACGGACAGACTCAAAAATCTTGGTGTAGTCCAGAGGTACCAGAGAGTGAATATTGATGATATCAGCTTCCATGCCGTACTTCTCACTCAGAGTCTTTGCAGCGTCAACAGCACGATACAGAACCGCGCCCAGAGTCAGGATGGTGATATCCTTACCATCGCGAACCTTGTTGGTATCGCCGATCTCGATCTCGTAACGCTCAGCAGGAACACCGCCCTCGTGGAACTGCTCACCCACGTCGTAGATTCTCTGAGACTCAAAGAACACAACAGGGTCAGTGCCCATCAAAGCGGTCTCCATCAGGCCCTTAGCTTCCCAAGGAGTTGCAGGGAAGCAAACCTTCAGGCCGGGGATGTGTGCACACAGTGCGGTCCAGTCCTGAGAGTGCTGTGCACCGTACTTAGAACCGACGGAAACACGCAGAACAACAGGCATCTTCAGAATACCAGCGGACATAGACTGCCACTTGGACATCTGGTTAAAGATTTCGTCACCGGCACAGCCGATAAAGTCAGCATACATCAGCTCAACCAATGCACGGCCACCGGACAGTGCGTAACCGACAGCAGTACCAACGATAGAACCTTCAGCCAAGGGAGAGTTAAACAGACGGCAGTGAGGCAGAGCGTCCATCATACCACGATAGACAGCGAATGCGCCACCCCAGTCACGGCAGTCTTCGCCGTAAGCGATCAAAGTGGGATCTTCATAGAAGCGGTCGTAGATAACCTCGGACAGAGCATCACGGAGGTTGTACAGCTTCATCTTAGAAACAGGCTTGCCGTCAGCACCGATGGGGCTGCGCTCCTTAGCCTTAATCTTCTTGTAGCCTTCTGCCTCTTCCTTGGGGCAGGAAACTTCGGGCTCACGATCGTCAAATGCCTTAACCTTCTGGTTGGAGTACATCAGGCGCTCCACAACAGCAGGGTCTTTCTTGAAATCACAGTAGGGGCTGATCTCAACATCGGCAGCAGCCTTACAGATCATTGTCATACGCTCGGAAGTTTCCTTCAGGATTGCATCGATCTCTTCCTGGGTAGCCACACCAGCCTCAATCAGCTTAGCAGGATACACAGTGATGGGATCAACTTCCTTCCAAGCATCGATCTCTTCCTTGGTACGGTATGCATTCTGGTCGGAAACGGAGTGGCCAGAGAAACGATAAGTAACAGTTTCCAGCATAACAGGACCCTGACCATTGCGCAGCAGCTCCAGCTTACGCTCCATTGCATCGATCACTGCCAAGGGGTTAAAGCCGTCGACAGTTTCTGCGTGGAACTGCGTGGGGCTGACACCGGAAGCGATACGGGACATATTGCCCTGGCCCATGGTTTCGCCACGGGTCTGGTCGCCCATACCATAGGAGTTATTGAAGATGTTATACAGGATGGGCATACCATCATTGTGGGACTCCCACAGAGTCTTGTACTGATCCATTGCAGAGAAGTTCAGAGCTTCCCAAACAGGACCACGAGCCATAGAAGCGTCACCGATGTTACATACAACAATACCCTTCTTGTTGTTGACCTTCTTGTACAGAGCCGCACCGGTAGAAATGGTAGCAGAACCGCCAACGATTGCGTTGTTGGGATAAATACCGAAGGGCAGGAAGAAGGCGTGCATAGAGCCGCCCATACCCATGTGGAAACCGGTCTCACGTGCGAAGATTTCGGACAGTGTACCGTACAGGATGAAGCGGATAGCCAGCTCCTTTACGTCCTTGCACTCGCCCAGCTTCTGGGTAGAACGCAAACACTTGCCTTCCAGGAAGTTCTCCATAACACCCATCAGCTGCTCGTCGCTCATCTTGTTGATAGTGGACAGAGCCTTAGCCAGGATCTCGGAGTGGCTGCGGTGAGAACCGAAAGCAAAGTCGTTCTCATCCAACAGGTAAGCCTGACCGACACAGGCTGCTTCCTGACCGGTGGACAGGTGGGCAGGGCCGGGATAGGTGTGGTCGATGCCGTTGTAGCCGCCCTGAGTTTTGATCAGGTTCAGCATGGTCTCGAACTCACGAAGAACGGTCATATCACGGAAAATACGAACCAGGTCTTCTTTGGTGTACTTGCCGGACTCCAGCTCTTCCTTGATAGTCTTATTGTACTGGTTGACAGGAATGTCATTGAATGTCACCTTACCGGCCTTACGGACTTCGGAAGGATCTACGAATAAACTCTTAGGCATAATTCACTTCCTCCTTTCTTACTTGGCAAGCAAAGTGGTGAAGTGCTCCAGGTTGTAAGCCAGTTCCTTCTGGAACTTAGCAGCAGGAGTACCATCCACTGCGCGGTGGTCATAGGTCAAGCTCAGGCCCATTGCAGGATAGATCTCGATAGACCCGTCTGCTGCCTTGCGGACACGGTCGATGGTGCCGCAGACACCCAAAATACCGGTCTGGGGAGGATTGATAACAGGAGTAAAGGACTCAACACCCATATTGCCCAGGTTGGAAACAGTGAAGCTACCACCGGACAGCTTGTCGGGGCTGATAGCACCGTCACGGCACTCAGCAGCCAAAGCCTTAACAGCCTTGGAAATCTCCAACAGGCTCATCTGGTCAGCATTCACGATGGTGGGAACCATCAAACCACGGGGCGTATCAACTGCAACACCCAGGTTGACGTGCTTGAACAGACGGATGGAGTTGTCATCCAGCATATTGGCATTCAGGTCGGGGTGGTTCAGCAAAGTACGGGATACAGCATACAGAATGATGTCGCCCAGGGTGATACCTGCGTACTCGTCGCCAGCAGCTTTAAGCATCTTGCGGTAAGCAAGAATATTGGAAGCGTCGAAGCTGGTGTTGTGGGTCAGCTGAGCCATAGTGGACAAACTGGTGTGCATAGACTTGGAAATTGCACGACGGATACCGGAGAACTTCACATCCTCGTAAGCAGGACCGTCGCAAGCAACAGTCTTGGTAGCAGGAACGCCTTCTGCAATCAGCTTCTGTACGTCACGCTCGATGATACGGCCGTCAGGACCGGTACCAACAGCCAAAGCAGCGTCAACACCAGCAGCCTTAGCCAGCTTAGCAGCTCTGGGAGATACGGGAGCGCCGGCAACGATCTGTGCAGCAGGTGCGGCAGCCTCAGCAGCGGCAACAGGTACTTCTGCAGCAACCTCTTCCACGACCATAGGTGCAGCACCGGGCTTTAGGCAATCGGTGGGCTCACCGTGGGGGCCAACAGCACATACGTTCTCCAGGCAAGGAACTTCATCGCCCTCTTCAAAGAAGATAGCTAACAGTTCGCCTTCTTCGGTGGACTCGCACTCGAAAGATGCCTTGTCAGTTTCATAGGTAAACAGGATGTCGCCGACCTTAACCTGGTCGCCAACATTTTTCAGCCACTCACCGATGATGCAGCTTTCCACGGTGATACCAGCCTTGGGCATAATAACGGCCTTTGCCTTGGTGTTTGCGCAGACAGCTGCAGAAGCAGCGGCAGGTGCGGCGGTAGCAGCAGGAGCAGCAGCCTCAGCAGGAGCAGAAGAACCGCCCTTCAGTGCAGAAGCATCCTCACCGGGTGCGCCAATTGCACAAACGTTGACCAAACAAGGGACTTCGTCACCGGCTTCAAAGAAGATATCGAGCAGTGTACCCTCTGCAGTGGACTCACACTCGAAAGAAGCCTTATCAGTCTCATAAGTAAACAGAACATCGCCGACCTTGACCTGATCGCCAACATTCTTGACCCATTCACCGATAATACAGCTTTCTACAGTAATACCGGCCTTGGGCATTATGACAGCATTTGCCATAATAGATCCTCCTTATAATGTTATAGCATGTTAATTATAACTTATTGTAACAATTTGGTCAATAGGTATTTCACAAAAAACAGGAAAATCCGGAGTGTTTTTTCACACTCCGGATACTTTTACAAAATATGCAAACCTGCTGTTTTTGCAGCCCGGGCAAATGTCTCCGGCACAGCAGCATCACACACCAAATAGTCCACATCAGACAGCTTTGCAAAGGTATAGGGCATCAGGCAATTAAACTTCTCCTGATCACACATAACTACGCTGGTTCTGGCCTTTTGAATCACCAGACGCTTCACCAGCATATCCCCTTCTGTACCGCAGGTAAATCCAACATCCACAGAACAACCGGATACACCGATAAAAGCCATATCGATATTGATCCCCTGCAGCATTTCCAGGGTGTTTTGTCCCGAAAGCGCAAGATTTTTCCGGTTAATTGTGCCGCAACAAAGTGTAACAACCGGGTTGTGAAGGCGGCATAATTCCAAGGCAATACTGGGGCCGGTAGTAAAAATATGCAGGTTGATGTCAGGCAAAGCCTTAGCAAGCGCCAGGTTCGTGGTACTGGCATCCAGGAAGATCGCGGTATGGGGTTGGATCAGCTCCAAAGCTTTCTGCGCCACCAATGTTTTTCCGGCATTATTCTCCCGCATACGGACATTGAATTCCGGGTCCCCTTCCAGGCGAACGGATTTAACTCCACCACGGAATTTAACCACAAAACCACTATCCTGCAAAGCATCCAGATCACGATGGATGGTCATCAGGGAAACGTCCGGAAACATTCCCCGTAATTCTTTGATCGTGGCGACATTCTTCTTTTCAATGTACTCACGCATTTGTTCCTGACGAATACTATACATACTGCCTCCAAATGTTACATTTATAACAATCTATCACAAATATAACATTTAAGGTTATCTTTTGTCAATGGGTATTTCCATATTTATCAGAAAACCCCTGAGCCAGTTAGGCTCAGGGGGCTCTTTCAAATTACCAAACGTCGCAAACCTATTATTACGCCGTCAGGATTTCTACCAGCAGTTGCGTAACCTTTTCCATATCTTCAATAGGTATAAATTCAAATTTGCCGTGGAAATTTTCACCGCCGGTACATAGATTAGGACAAGGAAGGCCCATAAAGGACAGTCTTGCACCGTCCGTGCCGCCACGAATAGGAACTACCTTAGGCTGAATGTCCAACTTGTTCATAGCAGTCAACGCACGGTCAATAATGTACATACAAGGCTCAATTTTCTCACGCATATTAAAATAGCTATCCCGGATGTCCAGGTTCACCGTTCCCTCCCCGTATTTTTGGTTCAGGAATGCAGCCACCTGCTCCATCAGGGTCTTTTTCACCAGGAACTTATCCATATCGTGATCGCGGATAATATAGCGAAGCTGCGCCGTTTCCTCTGTTCCGGACATATCTGTCAGGTGGAAGAAACCCTCATAACCCTCCGTCGTTTCCGGGCGCTGATTTTCCGGCAGCATTCTCTGGAATTCCATAGCGATCAATTGTGCATTGACCATTTTGTTCTTGGCAGAACCGGGGTGAATGCTGATGCCCTGAAAGTTGACCGTTGCGCCGGCAGCATTGAAGTTCTCATATTCCAGCTCGCCCAAAGCGCCGCCGTCTACTGTGTAGGCATAATCTGCGCCAAAGTCTTTTACATTAAACCGGTCTGCTCCCCTGCCAATCTCTTCATCAGGGGTAATGCCGATCTTCAGAGTTGCGTGACTTTCTTTGGAATTTAAGAGAATCTGCGCTGCCGAAAGGATCTCAGCAACACCAGCTTTATCATCAGCGCCCAACAGTGTTGTACCGTCAGTAACGATCAGCTTCTTGCCTACATGATGTTCCAGCATCTCAAACTCGGATACCTTCATCACAATATTCTTTTCTACATTCAGCACAATATCGCCACCGGTATACTCCAGGACCCGGGGCATAACATTTTTGCCACTGAAAGCCGGGGCTGTATCCATATGGGCAATCAGGCCAATGGTAGGCTTGGACGGATCACCAGGTACAGTACCATATACGTAACCGTCTTCATCCATATGGGCATCTGCAATACCCATTGCCAGCATTTCCTCTACCAAAGCCTTACCCAGCACCTTTTGATTGGGTGTAGACGGACAAGTTTCAGAAAATTCGTCAGACTCAGTATCAAATTTTACATAGCGCAAAAAGCGCTCCCATACACGCTCCATAACGTCCTCCTAATTCTAAGAAAGGGGCGGATTGCTCCGCCCCTGTACTTATTATTTTGCAGCGTTAACCAACTCAGCAGTATCCTGAGCGATCATCAGCTCTTCGTTGGTGGGAACAACCCAAACCTGAACCTTGGAATCGGGAGTAGAAATCATCATTTCAGCGCCACGCTTCTTGTTCAGCTCGGGATCGATCTTAACACCCAGGAAGCCCAGGTACTCACAAACAGCAGCACGAACAGCGCCATCATTCTCGCCAACACCAGCGGTGAAGGTCAGAACGTCAATGCCGTTCAGAGCAGCAGCGTAAGCACCAACGTACTTGGCAACCTCGTAGCAGAACTTGTCACGAGCCAGTGCGCAATTCTCGTCGCCGTTCTTAGCGCCGTCTTCCAGATCACGGAAG
>JAZQWQ010000077.1:0-4487 GCA_045632385.1 Faecousia sp. | reverse complement strand
GTTTCAAACCAGCCACCATTTCCGTCATCGAAAACCTCGGTTGCCTTGTTCATCATTTCCTGTAATCGAAACCTTGCATATGCTGCAATGTCTTCCTCTAAAACATCACGATACACTGCGTCATCAAGAAGAAATAACCGTTTGCGGTTGTAATCAACAATCAAAGTGTGACCGTCTGCTCCGCCAGAAGACTTCTGTGAAAACACATCTCCCAAACTACCGTCGGTTTCGGCAAATAGCTCGTAACCCAATGATTCAAGATAGGCACCAAAATGGTTTCTCTTGTTTATTTCATCGTCAATGGCTTCGGGTGTTAGATATTTGATAGGGGTGGAACCGGGAAGGAGAAAGACGAGAATAGAAATATTTAATGCTTTGCAAATTCTGATGAGAATTTCATATCTCGGCTCTCGTTTTCCAAGCTCATACTGTTGGATTGTACCTGTTGCTACCCCCGCAGCTTCAGCAAGCTGTTTTTGGGTCATTTTTCGATATTTTCGAGCCTCTTTTATTCGTTCGCCTGTTGTCATACGATCACCTCGCATTCAATATAGCATATCTTTTCTAAAAAAGCAATCAAAAATATGCAAAACTTATTATTGACACATTCAAACGAATATGTTAAAATACAAGCACAATCAAATGAATGTGTTTTCCGTGGAGCGAACAAAGGTAGAATCAGTATAGGGGAAAGCAACATTCTGATAGTAAACCCAGAACAAAAAACCAAATTGCAAAGGAGGCTTAACTATGCAAACCAAAACGACCGCCGGAACTCCGTTCCAGAAGATCCAGGATGCCTGTGCGACCACCGGCTTGTCCCGGTACTTCCTTCGTAACGGCTGCAAGGATGGATCGATCCCGCACATCAAAAGTGGTGGGGTGTATTACATCAATATTCCTGCACTACTTAAGAAACTGGAAGCAACGCAGTAAAAGGAGGCTGTTCAATATGGATCCAAAGGAAGCGGAAATGCTGCGGGAGAAGTATCCTAACTATGTCCCGCTGAAGGTGGCAGCCAAGTACCTTGGTGTATCGTCCAGGCAGTTGTCCAAGCTCATCGCCGAAGAACGGGAGCCCTTTAAGCACCTCGGCGGCAACATTGGCACCAGGCAGAAATATGTTCGTGTTTATACCGAGCGGTTGATCGCTTACAAGAATGGCACATTACATTATGCGTAGAGCAGGGGTGAGGACTTTCCTGTGATGATAGAGAGAAAAAACATCAGGTGATATGGACAGGCTGCGCCCGGTCGTATCACCTGATTTTTATATTTTGCGAGAAAGGAGGAAGCAATCTTGAAATGTTTGAACAAATTTAAATGGGTCAAGGTGCCCAGGGATGAAATACCGGATGATAAAGGAATTCTAATCTATTATCTGCGGTTGGCATCCCGCGCTGCATTCCGGAGTGGGTTTGCCCGTTACTGCGGCCACAGGAACGCTGTAAGCGCCGGAGCCTGGGCTGGTGGTGTTGTTGGTCTCAAAAGTATTTTGCAGGTTAAAAGCCGACGAGAGACCTTGGAGATCATGGATGAACTTCAGATGCTTGGCTATATCACCTACACACTGGAGCCGGATACCAAGAAGCTGACCTATCGAATTGCTGACTGGGTTATTGAATGCTCCGGCAAAGAGTGTCCCGAAGGAAATGTCTACACAACGCCCAAGTATGGGTTTCTTTGCATGCCCAGAAATATTACCGATCGGCTGGTGGAAAAGGGACACAAGTTCGGTGAGGCGGACGCTTGGTTGGATCTGTGGTGCCATACTGTCTTTCGGGATAAAGGCAATGCTTTCTCCTTTCTTGCACCTGCTATCCAGTATGGTAAGTATGGTTCTGTTCTGACACTGGAGACCTTGGGCAAGCGTTGGAAGTGGGAGAAGACTAAGGTATGGCGCTTCTTTCGGGATAACTATGCCTATTTTGCTCTGCACCGTTTGCCCGGTGCTTATGGCTGCGTGATCTTCGGCAATTGTTATCCCACAAAGGAAGCAATTGAGGATCCTACCGACGAGGAAATTATACGTATTTTGGAGCTTATACGTATAAAGGCCCGGAATACGCATACGGTCGGTACCGATAACGAACGGATCAACCGGTTTGTTGCCTGGAAGAGCCGCAAGGTTAACAAAGATTTGGAGGATGCGTACACCCGGGAGCAGATCCAAAATCAGTCTAAGGAGAACGATGTTTTTCAAAATGGGTCTGACAGCCGCGTTGCAAAAATCGCCCCTATAATACGTGCGTATTTTTCTCATGGTAGGAACTGTAAGCATTGTAGGAATTGTATTAATGCCTGCCAGGGTATGTTTATAGGGGAAACTGTAGATTTATCAACTTATGCCATAGGGATAGTGCGCTCATACGAGGGCAGATCCTTTTTCGGTCTTGATACAAGCTAAGGAGGTACAAATGAAACTGCACGAAAATCAGCTGAATCTGATCCGGCATCTGATCCGGTTTAATATCCTGGCTTACGAGGATTGCCTAAGCTTTCTGGACACTGAGAACTCCGGGGATATGATCGCCATGTCTTACGCTTTCCGTCCTTTAACCAAGAATGGATATGTGGTCAAGAACAGAGATGGCGTTGTTGCGGTCCTTCAGAAGGGCCGGGAGTTGTTTCCGGATGAATTCCCCTTGATCTCCGTTGCCACCCACGGGAAGTCCCGACTACGGGTAATGCAGGTGTCTAAGGTTTGTATGTGGATGGAGAAGAACGGTGTTCCTGTTTCCGGGGAACGGTTGGACACAGAGGAGCCATACTTCATCCCCTCTGCCCGTTGGCGAAACATCGCAAAGGGCATTCTGTCCACAACCCGGTTCGCAGGAATGTTGATCGCCTATGACAAGAAATATGCCGTTTATGACATTGGAGATGGAACGATGGAGTGGCAGCTCCGGGCAGAAAGCTCTCTGTTTTATTACCGGTATGGCTCCTTTGGGACCAAGGCTGACGGAATGATTATGATCTGTGATGACGGGAAACGGAACGAAATCGCCAAGCAGATCATCCGGCAGACTATGTGGGCCCGGAAGGCACTTTTGAAGGACTGCTATGCCGAGACCAATAAGCCCGTTCGATATTCCAGAGCGCCTATTAAGCTGCGGACTCAGTATGGGCACGTCTACCTGACCACGCCCAAGCTGTTAGCCGACAGTTTGGATATGATCTATGATGAAGATTACTACATCAGTACTGCCGTAGAGGGTGCTCTGCGGATGAATACGCCTAAGTTGGGAGATATTGAAGTCTATCCTAAGCGGTATTTCATCAATCCGGCTTTTGATATCCTGAAATTGGTCTATTTCTTCTCCAAAGTAAAGGCGGATATCGATTCGGCTGCGAATGGGTATGCCTCTCCAATCGAGTACTATTTGTATGTCTGTCAAGAGGACCTGGAAGTTGTTAAGATGTATCCGGATGTATATGAAGCAAAGGGGGTAACTATCTGTGTATACCAATCTGCAGAGAACGCTACAGGTGATTAAAGAGAATCTGCCTGCGGACAAGCCAATCTCTTTTGAAATGCTGGAAACGGCATATGAACAGACCTTGTGGCTGCGTAGCCATATCCTTGGGGTTATGTACGATATGATGGATTTTGGGGCCACCACCAAACGGTCCATTACAGTGCCGTTCTCCCAGACTGATACGAAGGCGTGTGTTTCCCTGGTAATTCCGGAGCCGTTACCGGGTCTGAAGGAGTTAACCGGCAAAGTAGAGGAACATTGGATTCAAATGATCCATGAAGCCATCGCCCAAAAAGCAAAGACCGGTATCCCGTACTTTGAAAAGGCCCATGTGCATATCCGTATCACCGCACCCCGGGGAACATACAACAGCAAGGTATGGGACACTTCCAACCGGGCTATCAATGTGATCATCAACAACCTGAAGGGAATCTTTTTTGACGATGATGACTTCGAGCACATGTCCTGCAGCATAGATGCCTGCTGGGGCAAAAACGGTATGACAGAGATAAGAATTTGTGATCATAAGGACCTGAAAAAGTGTGAATTTTTCCGCTAAAAACTGTACCAACTATGGCACCTTAAAAAGCATCATGGAGAAAACCTCCCAGTCTGGGAAAAGGTGCCGCAATCTGCACCAGACTGATTTCGTAGACAGCCATGGTTGCAGGCAAAAAACGCAAATTTGAAAGGGGTTCTGTGAGGACAATTTGCCTTAGCAAATGTCCTGACAGAACAGGCAAAGGGAGGGGCGTGATTGGACTTGCTTCCAATTCCAACCACACCCCTCCCGGGCAGGCATATCAGCTCTTCAATTCTAACAAAACAATGGATCTACGTTATTCGTAACAGGCGGAAAAGGCGGGACGCATTTTCTCAATGCTACCTCTACTCAAACCATACTCACTTGCCAATCGCTCCCAGTTATCTCTGACGGTTGTGGAGATTTCTTCCACAATCTTCTCTGCTTCCGTCTGTGTGATGCCATAATACTGGGCGGTCTCAATT
>JAZQWQ010000076.1:0-4562 GCA_045632385.1 Faecousia sp. | reverse complement strand
GCCGATGTTTCCACCTTTATCCGTCAGGCTGTTACCGGCAAAACAAATTCCCCTGACTTGTACACGGTTATGCAGACTTTGGGCTACGAGAAAACTGTTGCCAGAATTAAGGCCGTTATGGAAGATTTGAAATAATCAAAGAAGGACTGTTCAAACGAACAGTCCTTTCCATAATTGCATTAGCTTTTTGTGCCGGCAATGTCAATTTAATTTAGGGATGTGTAGAAATGTTAGCAACGAAGACCCGAACTTCATTTTTGGATTTACTACGAATAATCGCTTGTTTTCTCGTTATTGTAAATCATACAAACAGCATCATTTTCCGCAGTAGAACTCCGGAGAGTTTAACCTGGTACGCGTCACTAATATACTTTTTTATCTCTAAAATAGCCGTACCCATCTTTTTTATGATATCAGGGTACCTCTTGCTGAATAAAATCGACAGTTATAAAAAATGCTTACAAAGAATTTTTCGCATTACGATTGCTTTGATTGTTTGCAGTTTTCTTTATGCGTTATATTACACTTATCATAACAATCCCGACGCCTCTTTTTCAGCTGTCATGACACAATTTAAAACCACACACTTTAAATCCCCCTCCAACGCCTTGTGGTATATGTATGCATATTTAGGGATTTTAATTATGCTGCCATTTCTTCAAAAAATGACGCATCTGATGACGAAACGTGATTACCTTGTATTTTTTGCGATCTCAGGCTTCTTTTTTTCTACTCTGCCAATTTTAAGTCACTATTTTCCGGATGTTAAGTTGAACAAGAATTTTCAATTACCTATATTTTCTGCTTACATTTCAATGCTTTTTATTGGTCAATATTTTTCACGTTTTAGAATTAAAAAGACAAAATTCGGATTTTTCCTTTCCTGTTTGTTGTTCGTTTTGATGTTAGCATTTAATGTTTTGGCAACATATTATGAGTATAATAAATCAAGCAAAAGTTATCTGTTTTTTGACAACCGCACTTACTTACCTATCTTGTTACAAAGTGTTTGCGTATTTTATATGATTTCGTTTGTGAAAATTCCCGAAAAACTTTCAAAAGCTGTAACCTATATAGGTTCCTGTACTTTTGGTATCTATCTGGTCTCCGATATGCTTATTGATGCACTGGAGCCAATCTGCACAAGAGCAGAAACGTATATGCATCCATTATTTGCGGTTATTCTGTTTGAAATATGCGTTTTTCTAACCGGATTGATTGTAGTATCAATTCTCAAAAAAGCACCGCTGATAAAAAAGATTTTATAACATCAAAAAACAAGTAACAAAAAATGCAGGCTGCACCTTCCGGTGCAGCCTGCAAAATAATACGCATATTGGGGGAAGTATCTACATTATAAGCCGCCCTCTTTAGTGTAGTTCAGCAAACCGCCTGCCAGAAGTATCTTTTGCTGGCGAGTGGTCAGATTGCAAACTGCGGTAAAAGAAACGCCGTCAGCAAGGACAGTAACCGTTCCCTTTTCCATACCGGATTTAATATCTGTTATGCAAAGCTTATCAGCTTGAGAAAGCTTATCATACACTTCGGGGTCTTGGAATGTCAGCGGCAAAATACCTGCGTTGATCAGGTTTGCAACGTGGATACGGGCAAAGCTTTTAGCGATCACGCAACGGATGCCCAAATACATTGGAACTAGAGCAGCGTGTTCACGGGAAGATCCCTGTCCGTAGTTGCTTCCGCCAATGATGATACCATCCCCTGCCGCTTTTGCGCGCTCCGGGAATTCTGTATCGCAGACAGCAAAGCAGAACTGGGACAAATGGGGAATATTTGAACGATAAGGAAGAATCTTCGCACCGGCGGGCATAATGTGGTCGGTAGTGATATTGTCGCCAACCTTCAGAACGACCTGCGCCTCAAGGGTATCGGTAAAGGGCTTGCTCTTGGGGAATTCCTTAATGTTAGGACCACGCAAAACCTCAGCCTTTTCCGCTTCCTCTGCAGGTAACGGCATCAGGACAGAACTGTCATCCACAACAAACTCCTTGGGCACTTCACGAATTTCCAGCTGACCCAAGGTGGTCGGATCTGTAATATAGCCGGTAAGCGCAGACATTGCCGCTGTTTCCGGAGAAACCAGATACACATTCGCGTCTGCAGTACCACTACGGCCTGTGAAGTTACGGTTAAAGGTTCTGAGACTTACACCTTGAGAATTCGGAGAAAAGCCCATGCCAATACAAGGACCACAGGCACATTCCAGAATCCGAGCGCCACTTTTCAAAATATCATTGAGCGCACCGCAATCTGCCAGCATCGTCAGCACCTGACGAGAACCGGGAGAAATGGAAAGGCTGACACCGGGAGCAACGGTCTTTCCCTTCAAAATAGCAGCCACTGTCAACAAGTCTTTCAAAGAGGAATTGGTACAGGAGCCAATACAAACCTGATCAACCTTAACGTCAGACAAAGACTTTACTGTCACCACATTGTCAGGGCTATGGGGACAAGCGATCATCGGTTCCAACGTAGACAGATCAATTTCAATTACCTGGTCATACTTTGCATCATCGTCAGCAAAGATAGGCGTATAGTCCTGACCTCTGCCCTGATTTTCCAGGAATTCTTTTGTGTTTTCATCTGCAGGGAAAATAGATGTGGTTGCACCAAGCTCAGCACCCATATTGGTGATGGTTGCACGCTCCGGAACCGACAGTGTCTTTACACCGGGGCCACCCCACTCCATAATTACACCGACACCGCCCTTAACAGACAGCCGGCGAAGCAGTTCCAAACTCACGTCCTTGGCTGCAACCTGAGGACGCAGTTTTCCGGTCAAGTAAATCTTATACTGCTTCGGCATATTGATGTAATAGGCACCACCGCCCATAGCTACCGCAACGTCCATACCTCCAGCACCAAAGGCCAGCATACCCAAGCCACCGGCTGTGGGTGTATGACTGTCAGAGCCAATGAGCGTCTTTCCGGGAATGCCAAATCTTTCCAGGTGTACCTGGTGACAAATGCCGTTGCCAGGACGAGAGAAGCGGACACCGTGCTTTGCCGCAACGGTCTGCAAATATCGGTGGTCATCCGCATTTTCAAAGCCGCATTGCAGCGTGTTATGATCCACATAAGCCACGCTTAGCTCTGTCTTTACCCGGGGGATTCCCATCGTCTCAAACTCAAGATATGCCATTGTGCCGGTTGCATCCTGTGTCAGAGTCTGGTCAATTTTTAATGCAATTTCGCTGCCCGGCTCCATTGCGCCAAAGAGCAAGTGCTTTTCAATAATTTTCTCAGCAATCGTTTTACCCATTATTCCGGAACCTCTCAATCATGGCTTTCTTCGCATTGGAAATATGTTTGGCAATCAATGCTTCTGCTTTTTCTGCATCACCGGAGCAGATCGCATCGCAGATTTGGCTGTGCTCCAGCACAGAATTCTCCAAACGTGCGGAATCGTTTAATACCAAGCGACGATACCGCTGGGTCTTTCGGTGCAGAGGAAGCAGCGTATCACGAACTACAGTTCTGCCACACAAATCATAAATGGTATCATGGAACATATCATCCACCTTCCGCAGATTATCCACATCTCGGACTGAATAATAGTAATCCTGCTTTTCGCGAATTTGGGTAAGTCTTGATTTACCCTCCTGTGTAATATTTTGGGCAGCATAATAAGCAGCCAAGCCCTCGATACGCTGTCGAATATCCATAATGTCCATCAGATCTTCAGAGGTAATACCCAGCACCAATGAGCCTTTTCCGGCATCAGCAATCAGTCTTTCCTGTTCCAGGCGGCGCAAGGCCTCACGAATCGGTGTGCGGCTGACACCCAAAGCTTCAACCAACTTCAGCTCTGTCAGAATTTCTCCTCGGGGATATACGCCGGTAATAATATCATTTTCCAGCTTTTCAAATACCTGGTCAGCCAAAGAAACACTCTTAAATTCTGCCATATAAGCCTCCTTACTTAGCAAAACGGCCGGGAGCCAACCGTGCAATTTCTTCTTCCAGTTCCTTATGGGAAACCACTGTCTGTCTGCCATGCTCATACAAGCCATCAACCCAAACTTTCAAGTCCGTCACAAGCTTGTCCTGCTTGGTAACCTGTGCATCACCGGACAAGCGGTAATGCTGGTTGATCCAGTACGCAATACCGGCCGTGCCGGAGGTCTTGCTGATTTCCACAGTAGCAGGGCGGTTCAGAAGCTTCTCCGTATCAAAGATCGTGTAAATCTCTGCATCCTTCATAAGACCATCCGCATGGATGCCAGCACGGGTAGAATTGAAGCTGCGACCAACAAAGGGAGTCATAGGCGGAATGTCATAGCCAATTTCATTTTGGAAGAACTCGGCGATTTCCGTAATTACTGTGGGATCCATACCATCCATAGAACCGCGTAAAGAAGCATATTCAAAGACCATTGCCTCCAAAGGAACGTTACCGGTACGTTCACCGATACCGAGCAAGGAGCAGTTAACTGCGCTGGCACCGTACAGCCAAGCTGTAGATGCATTGGCGACTGCTTTATAGAAGTCATTGTGACCATGCCACTCCAGACATTCGCTGGGAACTTCTGCATGGTGCTGCA
>JAZQWQ010000075.1:0-5568 GCA_045632385.1 Faecousia sp. | reverse complement strand
AGATTACCGCTGATGAAGCTGGTAACTTGGAACTGACCGTCGATGCAAACGGCACCGTTGCTCTGGAGGGTGTCACCGCTAATGATGATGGCACCTATCCTGTAGAGGCAGGCGAAAAATATATTGTAGTTGTTACCAAGGCTGCTGATGCAACCGCAGAATCCACCTGGAGCGCAGCGTATGCAGTGCATGTACATACCGAGGAAGAGATTCCTGCAGTTCCTGTTACCTGTGTCACCGACGGTTATACTGCCGGTACGAAGTGCTCCGTATGTAACGAAGTTCTTGTTGAGCCCACCAAGATTCCCGCAGAGGGCCACAAGGCTGCTTACGCTGACAATGGCGACGGCACCCACAAGGTAACCTGCTCTGTTTGCCAGGATGTAGAAGTTGCTGCCGAGGCTCACACCTACACCAACGGCACCTGTGTCTGTGGCGCAGTGGAAGCTGGTTGCGAGACTGGCAATCACACTTACACCAGTGATGCAGACGCAATTTGCGACGAGTGTGGTTATCAGCGTCCTTATGACGAGGTGACAGCAAATCTCGATACTACCTTAAACTTTACAAACCACAATCTGAAGCTTGAGAGTGAGCTGAAACTGAGATTCCGTATCGAAAGCAAGAAGATTACCAACGTAGCGGATTACTTTGTGGTGTTTCATAAGGCAGATGGTGTGAAAGTACAGAATACTACAGTTACTGCAACCAAGGAGGATATTGGAGATCCTACAGGAAACAACTACTATGCACAGTATCCCAAGATTCTTGCCAGTGAAATGGGCGACAAGATTGACGCAACACTTTATGTAATGGATGCTGATGGCACAGTACGTTGCAGTGCAGTAGATAGCTACTCTGCGCAGGACTATCTGTATCTAATGCTGCAGCAATATCCTAATTACTCGACAGCGAAGGACGATTTATACTATCGTTATATGCGTGTAGCAGTAGAACTGCTGAACTACGGTGCAGGAGCACAGGTGATGGCATCGTACAAGACGGATGCGTTGGTAAATAGCGCATTGACACAACAGCAGAAGGATGACTATATGCTGGCCAACGATCCCGAGTTTGTAAATATTAGAGACTGGGGCGAAGGCAACAACAGCAAAGAAGTTAACTTCAAGGGCAGTGGCTTAAGCTTCGAGGAATGTATCTACAGTAACGTCCGTATTGATATTAGCTCCCTGACAAGCACAAATAAGGATGGGCTGTCTGTGTTCATAAACGACAAGGAAACCGGCACCACAGTGCAGGTTATCACCGGCAGTCAATTCAATGCCCATACGGTGGCGAACCAGTACTACGTTCCTATTTCCGGCATTGCGCCTAAGGATTATGCGAAAGCCTATACGGTTCAGGTGTTTGCTGGTGATCAAGCAGTATCTTCATTGTGTACTTACAGCGTAGCTTCTTATGCAAGACTTCTCCAGGATAATGGATATCCCATGAGTTCTGTTATCGCTGCATTGCGCTATTGTGCAGCTGCAGCATTCTTGGCAAGTTATTCGGCATAAGTGTTTTAGTGTGATTAACTATGGAAAGGAGGAATATATTGTGAAGAAGTTTGAAACCCCTGAGATCGAAGCAATTGTTTTTGCTGTAGAGGATGTGATTACAACCTCTGATACTGGCTCTGGTCTTGCACAGGAACTTGGCCTTTGTACCCCCGATCTCTAATTAAGAACGTCCCCCCTGTGGAGGTTTCCACGGGGGGGATACCTCTAAACAAAGGAGTAGAACCTATGAATCCAGCAAATTTTCGGCTTCAATATATCCGACGTTTCAAAAATAGCGACTCGCCAATTACGGGATTGTTTGAATTAACTGGGCGATGCAATCTTAACTGCAAAATGTGTTATGTACATACAAAACCGAATGTGGAATTCCTAAGAACGGAAAAGGACGGAGATTGGTGGATATCCCAAATAGACGATGCTTGTGAAAAGGGTATGCTTTTTGCGACCCTAACAGGCGGTGAATGCCTTTTACACCCAGATTTTCGAAAAATATATTTGCATCTGAGAGAAAAAGGTGTTTTTGTGCAGATTAATACAAATGGGTTGCTCCTGACACAACCAAATGTTGATTTCCTTAAGAAGAATCCACCGTTTGAAATACAGTTGACTTTGTATGCAGTTGACGATGCTGGTTATGAACAAGTTACCGGAGCAGCAGTGTTCCACTATGTTGAGGATGCTATTGCCCGGGTCAAAGCTGCGGGATTAAATATAAGAATCACGATTACACCAAGTGCCTACAACCCTGGTGAGACGGAGAGGATTGTTAAATATCTGAAAACATTACAGGTTCCCTATAGTATAAATGAGGCGATTGTGGATCCTTATGATGGTACTGAAACACGGGGAAATTCAAATAAAGAGATCGATGTTAACGAAAAGATACGTTATCTGCGGTTAGAAAAGAACCTAGAAAGTATCCCCGTTGCGGAGGAAGATCTTCCACCGGTTGGTGGTGGGCAATTAGAAGTGGTACGGGGTGTGAAATGCAGTGCGGGACGTGTTGCATTTGCAATTTCTCATGATGGCTATATGATGCCATGCACGATAATGCATCATCTCCGTGTGCGCCTTGATTCAACTACAGATTTTTCTGCGGCATGGAAGCAAATGTTAAGCATAGGAAAAAATTTTATAATGCCTATTGAATGCGAGGGTTGTGCGTATATTAAGGTTTGCTTGTCTTGCCCCCTGCTTCGGGGTGGAAAAGTTGGCGGTGGTCATTGCGATCCCGCTGTGTGCGATATGACTCGTAAATTGGTTGCAGCTGGTGTAAAGAAACTTGAACAGCCTGCAGAAAACTGTGAGTGATATATATTTATTATTTGAAAATATATCGGCCAGCATTTTATGTGGCTGGTTCCTATATAAAGTATGAAGACAGCGTTTGCTGGTGAATAGGTGAATATGGATCAATTTATGATGAAGATCGCCGGGCGGGTGGTGCGTGTCAATGCACAGTATCCATCCACCCGTGAATACTGCAAAGCATATATTTGCGATGGAGAACCGGACTTTTCGGTGGAGATCACCTTGCAAGATATAGACTTAGAACGCAAGATTTCGGAACAGGAACGGGCACTTGAGGGATTACCTCCTTATAATTATCAAGCGTTTCAGTTAGAGCGCACTGCGCTGCAACGAAAGCTTGCGGAAAAGCTTTTTGCATATGATACTTTGGTGTTCCACGGCTCTGGCATTGCTGTGGATGGGGAAGGGTATCTATTTACTGCCAAAAGTGGCACAGGTAAATCTACCCATACCCGGCTTTGGCGGGAAATGTTGGGAGACCGGGCTGTGATGGTCAATGACGACAAGCCCTTTCTTCGGGTAGCATCTGATTGCATTTACGTATGTGGCTCTCCCTGGAACGGAAAGCACGGCTTAGGCAATAATGTAGAAGTACCGCTGAAGGCGATCTGCATTGTGGAGCGTGGCGAGGAGAATGAAATTCAAAGGATCTCTGCAGGCGAGGCGGTTATGATGCTGCTGCAGCAGAGCAACCGACCCAAGCAGCCCCAGTTAATGCTCAAATATATGGAGCTTTTGGAAGGCATTACCAACAAAACAGCATTTTATCGACTAAAATGTAATATGGACCCGGAAGCTGCGCAGGTTTCTTACCGTGCGATGTCCGGGAATGAAAAGGAGAAATAATATGAAGCTGAAAGACGGTTTTATCCTCCGCGAGGTAGCAGGTCAGGTCGTGGTGCTGCCCACCGGTGAGGACCTGGATCCCAATATGATGATTAACCTCAACGAGGTGGGGGCATTCATTTGGAAGCTATTAGAAAGCGACACCGATGAGGCAGCCATCGTTTCTGCAATTCTGAAGGAATATGATGTAGACAAAGCGACTGCTGAAACTGCAGTGTCTGACTTTATCAAAAAACTACAGGAGAATGAATTTCTCGTAGACGAAAGATGTTCCTGATATTTCGGCGCATGATTGGCCTGATGGTGCTTTTGCGCCATCAGGCTATGTCTCTGCGAGGGCTGAAAGCCCGTGGCAGACAGTAATACCTTTTTAGAGGAACTGATTGCCACGTCGGGCATTCGCCCTCCTCGCAATGACGATCAAGAACCACAGTCACTGCGAGGAGCGTAGCGACGTGGCAGTCAGTAATACCCAAGCCGGCAGACAGTAATCCCTTTTTAGGAAGATTACACCTCATCCACCGCTTGCGCGGTCCCCCTTCTCCTCAAGGAGAAGGCTTTTGAATGGTGGGACGATGTGGGCATCCGCCCTAAAAGGTACTGACGTATCAGACATTCACGGAGGAAAATAGTATGAAATTAATTGACGGACTCCTTTTACATGATGTTGGAGGTGAACACGTGATGGTTGCTACCGGTGAAGCGGCGAAGAAGTTTAACGGTATGGTCCGCAACAACGATACGGCTCATTTTATTATGCAGCAGATGCTGGAGGACACCACCGAGGAAGCAGTTGTGGAAAAGGTGTTGTCTGCCTACGAAGCCGATCGGGAAGTGGTTGCCAAAAGCGTTCGTGCTGTAGTAGAGCAACTTAGACAGGCAGGTTTGCTGGATGAGTGAGTTTACTAGTTTTGAAGAACAGCTGAACGCAGGCAAAACTGTGACCAGCTTTACCGTGGGCGACAGTATGGAACCCTTGCTGCATACCCGGAAAACTCATGTGTTTATTCGTAAGCATGAGGGGGAACTTCGTCGAAACGATATCCCTTTGTACAGACGCCCCGACGGCCAATACGTGCTGCACCGGATTATCCGAGTGGGGAAAGACCACTACTATATCCGTGGAGATAACCGTGTGGGTCTGGAAAAAGTCCCAAAGGATTGGATCTTGGGCGTTGTGACCCAGATTTACAGAAATGGAAAGTACATATCCGTGACAGACCCTGGATATCGGCTATATGTCTTTTGTTTGCATTTGATATATCCGTTCCGGTGGTTTTATAAGCGTGTTAAGGCGAGATTGAAATGAAGGAACTAAAGAAAACATTCCGGTATTTATATGAGGTAACCGGGAAATACAAGGGCGCAATTATTGCTTTGTCACTGGTGCATATGTTGATGTCCGCTGTTGCCATCGTCTATGCGCTGATGCTGCGCAATATCGTGGACAATGCGCTGGCAAAGGACCTGGCTGCCTTTTGGCAAAGCGTAATTTTGTTTGCGCTTTTAATGTTATCCCGGTTGGTTTTGACCCTCGTAATGCGGCATTTAACAGAATATACCCGATCCCGCGTTGAAAATAGCTGCAGACAGCGGCTTTTTAGAGAGATTCTCTGCCGAAACTATGCCGGTATTACTGCTCGGCACACCGGTGACTGGATGAGCCGTTTGACCAGCGATGCCGGTATTGTGGCTGACGGAATGGCACATATGATCCCGGAACTTTTGGGTGTGTCCGTGAAGCTTCTGGGCGCACTTGGCGTGATCGTGGCAATGGAGCCCCGGATTTTATGGCTGCTGATCCCTGGTGGACTACTTTTGATGCTACTTACTTATAGCTACCGCAAGAAAATGAAGGCACTGCATAAAACTGTCCAGGAGAGCCAAA
>JAZQWQ010000074.1:0-5264 GCA_045632385.1 Faecousia sp. | reverse complement strand
TTTGGCAGTTATCCGGAAAACCTACGAAGACGCAATTGCCGCGGGAGATAAAAACGTCTATCTGATTGACGGTCCTACCCTTATGCAGTATGCAAAAAATGAGGGAACTGTCGACAACTGCCACCCCAACGATTTGGGCTTTTACTCTATGGCCAAGGTTCTTATCCGGCAGCTTCGCGCCATACTGAAATAGATAAAATTCAGGGAACAGCCAAAATCAGGCTGTTCCCTCTTCTTATTTGTACAGTTTTCTGAATTCCGTCGGCGTAATACCGGTTTCTTGTTTGAACACTTTTGAAAAATAATAACAGCTTGTAAAGCCGCACAATTCAGAGATCTCTGCAATGGAGCAGCTTTCGTTGATCAAAAGCTCCTTCGCTCTGTTAATGCGCGCTGTTGTCAAAAACCGTATCGGTGAAACGTGATAAATAGAGCCAAATATTCTTCGCAAATGCACGGCGCTGACCCCGCACATTTTGCTAAGCGTTTCCACTGTCAAATTCGCATCCGAAAGATTCTCTATCATATAATTTGCAATCTTTCCTATTTGCTCCTGCCGTTTTTGGGGGACATATTGGGAAAATGCAGCCGTTATGATTTCGGAATATATGCCGTAAATCAGCGCTTTACAAGCAATCTTATCTGCAAAATTTCCGTGAACCCAAAGGCGGTGCAGCTTTTCAAAGCTGCTTTCAAGCAGTTCGATCCCCTTGCCTCTGTAAACATCGTTTTCTAAGGCATTGTTATCGCTGTTTTCAAAATAAAAATCCGTATAAATGAACGTATAATTATCACTGGTAACCGTAATGCAGTACCGGCTGTTCCGGGCTAAATACAAAACATTTCCTGCTTCTGCTTTGTAGCTTTTTCCATCAAACAAATACTCTGCATCCCCGGAAAGCACATAGACAAGGCAATCGCTGTGCCGGCAATCGCATTGCACAAAAGACGGTGGTATCTTTCCTTTTCGCACAGCGAGAATATTTATTACACTCTGCTCGGTGTCTGTTATTCGCATAGTATCACCCCAAATTTATGCTATCACAACGCTTTCTTATTTGCAAGAATAATGTTCGAAAAGTAATACTTTGTGCCTTTTATAGATTTACTTCTCCCGCCATAATAGTTACAATCACAAAAGGAAGGTGATTTTATGCAGAATTCATTCCATGTATGTAAAACACATTTATACCAGGCTCGCTGCAAAGAAATGCCAATAGACCTGGTTTATGCGCAAGCATTAAAAGAAAAAGCCTCCGCAATATGGGCGCATTATCAAAACATCTGCGTCAGCCGCGCAAAAGCAGAAGTTATCGCTTACCTTTTGCAAAATATGAAGCTGACATATCATCCGGAAGATCTATTCGCCACCGATCTGCAGCACGGCTCAATTATGGCAGATTTTTTATTGCAAAACACAAAAAACCTTACCGCTGAACTGCGTTCTTCCGAGGCAGCAACCCTGGAGGCAGCCTGCGCGATAAAAGCCACAATGGATTTCGGCCACATTGCGCCGGATTGGCAGTATCTTCTAAGCAAAGGCATCCCCGGCATCATTGCAGATTTGGAAATTTGCAAAGCAACAGCCGATGCTCCCGATTATTATGACGAACGCATCTTGGTATACCGTGCAATCGGCGATTTCTTTTTGCGGTTTGCTGATCATATCCGCAAAGCAGGCACAGAAAAAGCTGCTTTTGTATCCCAAAACCTCTGTCATTTGGCAAGCAATCCGCCGCAAACTCTGGCGCAGGCAATGCAGCTGATACTCATATATTATGTTCTGCAAACCAATCTGGATACCGTACTTGTTCGTACCTTAGGTGGCCTTGACAGGCTGCTCTATCCGTACTACAAAAGTGATCTGGAACGCGGTAGATACACTGCAGAAGAATTGGGCGAGTTTGTCCGGTATTTCTTCTGGGATATCTATTGCATGAAAGTGACCGCTAATCTTCCCTTCTATATTTGCGGTACAGACGAAAACGGCTTTGATGCCACAAATCCATTCACCGTCTTTTTGTTGGAAAAATACCGGGAACTGGATATTTACGACCCGAAAATCCACGTGCTTTATCACGAAAACATAGATCAGGAAGTCCTGCGCCTTATTCTGGAGATGATCCGGGAAGGCAAAAACAGTTTTGTTTTTATGAACACAGCGCAGGCCAGCAAAGCGCTGCAAAAAATCGGCATAGCAGAAACAGATGCCAAACGGTTGACTGTTTACGGTTGCTATGAAGCCGCTGCAGAGGGTACAGAAATCCCGTGTACCTGCGCCGGTATGGTCAATATGCCAAAGGCCTTGGAGACCGTAATCTGCGAACATGCAGACTTTTCCACTTTTAACGATTTTTACGCTTCTGTCATCCGGCGCTTGTTCGACCACACAATGGTGTGTATGGATACTATCTCCGCCTACGAAGGCCGTTACAACGCGGTATGCCCGTCGCTTATGATGTCGCCTACTTATCAGCACAGCAGGCAACGGGGTGTGGATGTGTACAGTGGCGGTGTAAAATACAACAACACCTCCATCGTCGGCATTGGTTTAGCAACCTTAGTTGACAGTTTGATCGCAGTAAAAAATGTCGTGTTCGAAGAGAAGAAAATGTCCTACAGCGAATTGAGAAAGGCACTGCTTGCCAACTGGCAAGGCCAAGAAACCCTTCGCTTGCAAATCAGGAAAGACTATCCGAAGTTTGGCAACCATCAGTCGGAAGCTGATAAGTTTGCAACAGATATTTATGAAGGCTTTGCCGGCTTAATCAATAACCGGAGCAACGGCCGGGGCGGTGTTTTCCGGTGCGGAATGTTCTCGGTGGATTGGCGCTTTTGGATGGGCAAAAAAACCGGGGCTACACCGGACGGACGATACAGTGGTGAACCGCTTTCCAAAAATCTTGCGCCATCAGCCGGTCAGGACAAAAACGGTGTGACTGCTTATTTGCAGTCGGTTTTGGCGTTTGATTCTACCCTCGTTCCGGATGGTTATGTGGCAGACGTTACACTCCACGAGTCCGCGGTAAAGGGTGAAGCCGGAATGCAGGCTTTTTGGGCATTGCTGATAACCTTTATGCAAGAAGGAGGCTACAGCATTCATTTTAACGTTCTAAATCCCGACACACTTCTGCAAGCCCAAAAAGAGCCGGAAAATTACCGCAATCTGCAGATCCGCCTCTGTGGCTGGAATGTGCGGTTTGTGGATCTGGATAAAGCACAGCAAGACGAGTTTATTCAGCAAGCTGCGATTTAAGGAGTTTTTATGAAAAAAGCATTAATTTCGGACATCAAGCGTTTTGCCATCCACGACGGCAATGGCATTCGAACTACGGTATTTTTTAAGGGCTGCCCATTAAAATGCGTATGGTGTCACAATCCCGAGTGTATTTCCTTCCAAAAGGAAACTGCCTTTTATCAAAGCAAGTGCATTGGCTGCGGCACGTGTCGGCAGGCTGACTTCCGCCCTGAGAACTGTCTGGGAGAAGCAATGGTCACATATGGCAAGGAAATGACCGTGGACGAATTATTACCGATACTGCTGGAGGATCGGGACTTTTACGAAACCTCCGGCGGCGGAGTAACGCTTTCCGGTGGGGAATGTCTGTGTCAAGGCGATTTTTGCGCAGAGCTTTTAATGCGTCTGAAAGAAGCGGGTATCCACACAGCTGTAGATACCTGCGGCTATGTTCCGCAAGCTTCCATCGAACAGGTTTTACCCTATGCAGACATCTTTCTTTACGACATAAAAGCAATAGATCCGGCTTTGCACATTGCCTGCACCGGTTATTCCAATGAATTGATTCTAAAAAATCTTGCCTATATTGATTCTGCTGGAAAAGAAATAGAGATCAGAGTGCCATATGTGCCGGGTTTTAACCATATGGAAATGGAAAAAATCGCAGCATTTTTGAAGCCTCTGAAAAACATACAAGCAGTAAAGGTTTTACCCTATCATAATTATGCTGCAGCAAAATACAGGGCGCTTAAAATGGAAGATACCCTCCCAAAACAATTGCCCTCTGAAGAAGAAATTCAAGCTGCCGAAGCTATCCTGAAACGCGGCTGATATTCTTCGCTGAACTTCTTGAATTTTCTTTCCCCCTATGTTACAATCGTGTACACAACCATATAACTAAGGTGATACATATGAAAAAACTAGGGAGCTACTTGCAAATTGTTTTAAGCGCAATCCTACTGGCTTTTGTTTACTACATTTTCATCGTGACTAACAGCTTTGCGCCGGCCGGCTTAAACGGTATTGCCACAATGATTCAATTTAAGACGGGCTTTAGCATCAGCTATATGTCGCTGCTGATCAATATCCCCTTGTCTATCTTCGCTTATTTTACCGTGGATAAGAAATTCGCCGTAAAAACTCTGCTGTTTTCTCTTGTGTATTCCTTTTCTTTTTTGTTTCTGCAAAATTCTCAGCTTACTTCCATTCAATATAACACGCTGGGTCACGACACCATCTATCCCGTGATCCTCAGCGGTGTGCTGGCCGGTGTTGTGTACGGTGTTTGCTTCCGAAACAACGCTTCCACCGGCGGAACGGATATTGTTTCCCGGTACATCAACAAAGTAAGACCGGACACAAATTTCTTCTTCATTACATTTACATTAAATGCCATCGTTGCCATTATTTCCGTTTTCGTATATTCCGACGGCACATTAAATTACAAGCCTATGGCGCTGTGCATTATATATTGTTTTATCTCCACATTCGTTGGAAATTTATTGCTGAAAACCACCAAAACCGCTTATAAATTTACCATTATTACATCTCATAAGGATGCATTTATTCAGGAGATTACCCAGAATTTACATCACGGCTGCACGGAAATCGACGCAATTGGCGCTTACACCGGCAGCAAACGGTATGTTTTGATTTGCGTAGTCAACAAGCATCAGCTGAACGATTTCCAAAAAATTATTGCCAGATACGACAACACCTTCTCCTACTTTGAGATGGTTAACGAAACCTACGGCAATTTCAAAAACATCCGGCAACGACAAAAGGTTTGATATTCCATCATACAGAAAGGCGGCATTCACCGTGCGTACAAAAGCATATTCCCTGACCGAAGGTTCCATATGGAAATCGATGTTACTATTTGCCTTGCCGGTATTTTTAGGGAATTTATTCCAGCAGTTATATAATGCCTTTGATGCCTGGTGTGTCGGCTATTTCATAAACGATGATGCCCTGGCAGCAGTCAGTTCTTCCGGAAGTCTGATCTTTATGATGGTCAGCTTTTTCC
>JAZQWQ010000073.1:0-7335 GCA_045632385.1 Faecousia sp. | reverse complement strand
AAGCGGCTATATAGAATTACAGAATAAGAAAAAGGACAGAATTCTCTGTCCTTTTTCTTATGCCTCCGGCAATATGCCGTTTTCCTGCTTTGTTTTTCTTTTGTTTTCGTACATCGCATTGTCTGCCCGTTGGAACACGTCCTCAAAGCCCGAATCCTTACCCGGTTCAAACACCGCAAAGCCTTTTGCAATGCTGATCGGGGTTTTGTCTTCTTCCAGCGCAGTGGTTTCACACACCGCATCCAACCGCACAAACAGCTCCCGGCAGTCCTCCAGATCTCTGTTTCTGAGAACCGCCAAAAACTCATCGCCGCCTATTCGGAAGACAGGGCTTCTTTTGAAAACATCTGAAATTACGTTTGCCGCGGCTACAATCAGCTTATCTCCTACATGATGCCCATAGGTATCGTTGACCTGCTTCAGCTGGTTCACGTCAAAAACCGCCACGCCGTAAACAGCGTTTGGATCTTTGCTTTCACTTTCAAAATCTGTCACCCAGCTTTTATAAGCCGTGGAATTTCGAAGGCCCGTCAAAGAATCCCGATTTGCAGAAATACGCAGTTCCCGTTCCCGTTCATACAGACGGGTCGCCATATTTTCAAAGGCCGTATACAAAAGCTCTATTTCGGAAATGTTACTGCGGACAAACTCCACATTGTAATCTCCCTTTGACAGCTTGACTGACGCATCGGATATTTTTTTCAGCGGAACGACAATTTTTCTGACAACAACGATCGCTATGGAGGTAAAAATTGCAGAAAGGATCAAAACGGAGAACAAAATATCAAAACAGATTTCATATCGGATTTGCCGAATGTCTTCATAATCTGCAAAAAGCGCAAGGGTCATCCCGTTTGTCAAAGCTTTCGACACCCGCAAATATTGCTTTGGGTCGTTGCTGTCTTCCTTTGCCCCTACGCAATCTGCGCTGTGGATTACCGTTCCGTCAGCCTCCAGCCGGGCAAAGCCGTTTTCGTAAATTTCAATCCCCAGCACACGCTCTTCCAAAACGGTATAATCAAAATCGATTCCCACCACGCCGAAAAACCTTCCGTCGTGATACATCGGCACCACATAGGAGATCATATAAATATGATTATTTTGGTTGTAATAGGGCAGCATCCACACAGGTTTTCCCGCTTCGTAAGGCTGCCAAAACCAGCCGACGTGTTCGGTATCGTCTTTTTCATAACGCAAAATATCCGTGGGCGCAAAGGAAATGAACCAATCGCTGGATGGTGTTTTGCTGTAGAAAAAGCCATCTTTGCCTTTGGCGATTGCAGGGTCAAGGCGAACATAATAGGCAACTGCGCCGCTGGCGTGTTTTGCAACGTCGGCGAACATCCGTTCGGTGCTGTTGACAACCTCTTCCTGAAAAGCCCTGTCTTCTATGTTGGTTTGCGAGGTAAAAAAGTCCATGATGTAGCTTTCCATGATCTTTACCGATTTTTCCATGCCTTCAAAGATGCTGTTGATCTGCGTTCCTTCGTAATCGCAGGTGACCTCAGCAAAATTTTTCGTTTCGTTTTGGATATATTGGTCTACCTCATAAATGCTGATGCTGCCAATAAAAACCGTAATGGCAAGCATTGCGAAAATGATCGTAGCCAAAATACGAAACTGCATCGACTGGGTCTTATAGAATTTGGGTTTGCTGTTCATTGCATCACTTCCCTGAGCGCTTTTATTTATTCTACCACAATCATTCCGCATTTGCAATGCCTTAAAAGCCTTTCGGGGCTTCATAAAATCGACAAAAAGGACAGAGAAATTCCTCTGTCCTTTTTTCTTCGCTGACATTGCTTTGGATAACACAAATACAGATCGTGAAATGTTTTACTTTTGCAAAACGTGAAATAATATGCTGTCGCACATTGTGAAATATCTCACTCCGATCGATGTGAAATAAAATTTGCCCACGTTCGCACAAGCGAACATTTCACATTTGCAAAGCAAATATTTCACTGCGAAGCAATTTCACTTGCCTAAACGGCAAATTTCACTGCATTGTGTCTTTTATTTTAATTTAAAAGACACAATGTCAGACCAGGGGGCATAGATCTTCTTGCCGTCCACGGTCTTATAGGCTCTGACCTTATAATAATAGGTCACATTCTTCTTGGCGGCGATGGTCTTGTATTTGCCGGTGGTTGTGGTCACGGTGACTTTCTTGGTGCAGGCCTTATCGGAATACACCGCCACCTGATAACCGCTTTCCCCGGAAATGTCCGTCCAGGAGAACTTGGTCTTGGAAGAATTATACTTGACCACCTTGGGACTTGCCACTTTTTTCAGGGCAGTAATCGTTGCCGTCTTACTGCTGTCATCTTCATAGTATTCGCCGTTGACCTTGGTGCAAGGCACTACCTTGATGGTGTGCTTGTGACCGTCGGCCAGGTTGGATTTCTTGATGGATGTGCCGGTGGTTCTACCCAGGAAGGTGTAGCTATCGGCAGTGGAAAGCTTGTAGTACACATGGTAGGCGGCGGCATTTTTCACCTTGCTCCAGGAAATCTGTACATCGTCGTGTCCGTACAGCTTCAGGGTCACCTTGGAGGGGGCGGACAGCTCGTAGGTGGTATTGTACTTCAGCACTGCAGAAGATGCGCCCTTGTGGCTACCGGTCTTATTTTTGAAATAGCTGATCACCCGGAACTCATACAAAGCATTGTCTGTCAGGTCGGTGATGGTATGGGTGGTGCCGGTCACCGTCTTGGAGGTTTTGAAGGCAGACGTGCCATTTTTGCGGTACTGCACCGCATAGTGGGTCGCGCCCTTGGCTGCTTTCCAGCTGAGCTTCACGTCGTCGTGGTCTGCCAGGGTGGCTGTCAAATCGGTCACCGCCGGCACACTTAGCTTCAGCTGCAAGGACAGGGTGTCTGTCCAGGGGCCTTTGTAGGAACCGGTATCGTCCTTAAAGTAGCTGAATACCCGGAACTCATACTTGCCCTTGGGGTCTAAGTCCTTGAGGGTGTAGTTCAGCTTTGTGGTAATACCCGCCCGGGAGAAGTCACCGCCTGATTTGCGGTAGTACACGTAATAGTGGGTCGCGCCGCTTGCACGCTCCCAGCTAAGGGCTATCTGTCCGTTATCGGTCTGGACAACTTTCGGGTTCTGGGGGGCAGCGGTGATGGGCTTGGCGTCCAGCTCCACGGCGCTGCTTGCAGGCCCTTTGACCGTGTTGTTGCCGTATGCATAGTAGCTGATCACCCGGAACTGATAGGTCACATTCACCTGGGGCAGCTTGGCGGTATAATTCAGCTTGTCTGTGGTCGCCAGCTTGGTGTAGGACTTATCCGTAGACTTTTTGTACTGCACCTCATAGCTGGTGGCATTTTCCCCTGCCTTCCAGGTAAGCTTTGCCTTGTCGTGGGCAGTCTGCTTGGCAGTCAGATCAGAGGCTTTGCCGATGGTGGGGTGCAAAAACACTGTCACCGGGCGGCTTTGCGGGCCGTCTTCCTTGGTTTCGCCCTCTATGAAGTAGCTGACGATCTTGAAGGTATACTGGGTGTTGACCTTCAGGCCGGTAACGGTAAATTTCAGGCCTTCCGTCTTGCCGGCAGAGGTAAAGTTCTTTGCGCCCTCGGCCTGATATTGCACATCATAATGGGTCGCGCCCTTGGCCGCCTTCCAGCTTAAGTCCACTGTGGTTTCTTCGGCTTTTTCCACAGTAAGTCCGGAGGGGGCGGTCATTTTATCGTTGATAAACAGGGTCAGGCTGTCTGTGCCCGGGCCTTTCTTGGCTGTACCACCGGCTACATAATAGCTATAGACCCGGAATTCATACTCTGCGTTGCGCTCCAGCTTGGGAACGTCAAAGGTCAGATTTTTGGTAGAACCGGCCTCTTGGAAGGCGCTGTCACCTGCCTTGCGGTAGTACACCCGGTATTCCGTTGCGCCGGTACCCTTTTTCCAGGAAAGGGTCACGGTGTTATCTTCGGTCAGCACTGCTTCCAGATCCGTGGGGGCTTTCAGGGCAGAAACGCTGACGGTGAACTTGACGGACTTGCCCTCATACTTGGCAGTCACCGTCTGTTCGCCGGTTTTTGTGCCGTCGAAATTACTCACCATTGCCCGGGTGATGGTAAAGGCCTTTTGGTAGCCGTTTTTGTAGGTGGCAAGGGCTACGCTTCCCTCCCAGCTTGGCTCAACAATGGGCTGCACGTACTTGGTCACCGTGGGCTTTTTCACCAGCTTCAGGCTCTTGATATCTGTGCCGCCGTTGTCGGTCTGTGTCTGGGTGGGAATATCCACCTCTGCCGACGAATAATCCAGATATGCCTTGGTGACCCACTTGTTGTCACCGATCTTGCACCAGATGGTCTCGCCATTGATGTTGTTGCCGAATTTCTCCTCCGTCACCGTCACTGCCTGTCCCTTGGTCAGCTTGCCGTTCTTGCCGTATTTCTCACTGCTGGGACCCTTGCGGATATTACAGCCGGAGTTGGCAGTTGCCTTCACCGGGAATTTGGGCAGTGTCTCGTCGGGACGGAAATTGCCCTCCGGGTCTTTCCAACGGGCATAGAGGTACTGACCCTTGGTCAGCTTATCGTCCAGCTGGGTGACCTTTTTGCCGGCAGAAGTATACCAGCCGGCAAATTCATACACGAAGGTCTCTCCCGCCGCATTGACACCGATGGGAATATCCTCAAAGGCTTCCGGAAGACCGGCTTTGTATTTGGTGTCAAAGGCGCAGATCTTATAGCGCACCTTGCCGCCGTTGCCGTCTAAGAACACCCAGCGATAGTTGCTGGGATAGTTGCCCTTTTCGCCTTCGCCGTATTCGCCGTTTATGTACATATTGGCTTCCCACAAACGTCTGCCGATGAGGATGTACTCACCGCCGGCGGTGGAATACAGCGCCATACCGTACAGAAGCTCCGCACCCAGATCGCCCTGACGCACCGCGGTGTTGAAATAGCCGGAAAGGCTGCTCATCCAGGAGCTGCCGCAGTTATAGGAAAAGGCAACCAGCGCATCAAACTGATGCTGCTGCAGCTCCAAAGAATGTTTCTTGGCGAAATTCCGCACGTCGGCTTCAAATTCGCCCAGGTGTTTTTTAAATTCCACCTCGGCTTCTTCCTTGGACATGGGATTTTTCTTGTAAAAGTCCACCTTATCCTTGGGGCAGGTGGTGCCGTAGCCGATGGTCCAGTGACCATAATCCCAGTAAGGCGTGCCGGAGAAGCCCTCTCTTGCCTTCATTTTGTCCACCAGCGCCTGAGAGGAAACCATCAGGGTTTCTTCCTCTGCCGCAAACACCGACGGCGCAAGGCTCATCATCAGGCAGAAAGCCAGCACCAAACTCAATATTCTCTTGACCATAGTCTGTCACTCCTTATCAGGCTGAGAGAACCCGAACCGAAACAGCCTCTCAGCGGCCTTTTTTGCCGCTTTTTGCCTTATCTTTCTTGCCTTGCGTTAGCAAGGCGGCGGCATCTGCGCCAAAAATCAAGCAAAAATTACTCGCTGAGAGGTGCTTTGCAGTTTTCAATCGTCTGCTTTTTCCAAGGCGAAGAAAATCACGAAGACAATACTTACTTGTATTATCAAGGGATTTTCTGATGAATTGGGGAATGCAGGCGTTTGAAAACCTATTTGGGTTCGAGTCCTCTCAGCCTAGGGGGTGGCGTACATTCGTTCAAGAGTATCATATCAAAAAAGTTACAAATTGTCAATTTTTTCGTTTTTGGGATTACTGACTGCCAGCTGTGCACTAAGAACTCTATGTCGCTTTGCTCCGAGAGTTCTTTAGACGCACCTAAAGGTGCTCGCAGTGACATCCGTTAACCACCGTCATTGCGAGGAGCCGCAGGCGACGTGGCAATCAGTTCCTAATTCTTTTCGTGCTGTGTGCCGAAGTAGAAAGAAACCACCATGGACACGATGACCATCACATTATCCGGGGTGATCCTGCCGGCAAGGGCCAGGGCTGCAAACACCACCGTCACCGCCAAGGTCACAATGGTCTTGACCTTCAAAAGCTTCGCTAAATTTTCTTTCATAATATGTTCCTTTCGTCGCAATTTGTAGGCGATATTTTTGCTTCGCAAAAGCGATATGTTGGCTGCGCAAACGCGATATAACGCTTCGCGTTGCGATATGATATAGCTCCACACGCCCCGCAGGGCATATCGTGTGCAATGCACATATCGCAGGCAATGCCTATATCGCAGTTCCCGCAGGGAGCTATATCGCTAAGCCAAGCCTAGCTTGGCTTATGATAAGCCTTCAATTCCTTGATATCGTGGCAGCACTCTGCCACCTGACCCTCCAAAATATAGGTGCGTTCCACCAGATTGTTGTGCCGGCTGACCTTTTCCTCCAGCTGGCTCAGCCGGTACTGGGTCAGCTTCTGGGCGGTTACCACACCCAGAAGTGAGCCAGCCAAAGTACCTGCAAAGCCCAGTATCGCCACCAGCATTTCTTCTGTCAAAAATCTCACACCCCCAAAAGCTTTGCCCAGGTTTTGGGGCCGCAGACGCCGTCGACTTCCAGCTCCGTTTTCTTCTGGTACAGCTTCAGCGCCGCCTCGGTCTTTTCTCCAAAGTCGCCGTATTTCTTGCTGTCCATTTTCCCCTTACAGCCATTGGCTTCCAACAGCTGCTGCATTGCCTTCACATCCGCGCCCTTTGCGCCATTTCTCAAAACACGAATCTCCACAGTGCAATAGCCCTCCTTCTTCTTTTTCAGCCCAGCTATCTGGGCGATGGCCTCCATGGTGGCATAGCCCACCTTTTTGGCATAGTCTTCCGTAGAAATAATCGGGTAATCCACCTTGCTGTCCATAAAGCCGTACTCCATAATGACCGCCGGGGCTTTGGAATAGACCATCGTGCTGTAGTTTTTCTCTGCCAACGGCTTTGCCCGATTGCCCTTAAGCTTACCGGCGGCGATCACCGCTGCATAAATGGCATCCCGGTAGCCCTTGCCGGTGGCATCTTTTTTCTTGCAATAGGCCACCACGCCGCCCCCTGTGCCGCCCTTGATGCCGGCATTGTGGTGCATATCCACATAGATATCCGCGCCCCAGCTGTTTGCCTTTTTGGTGCGGTTTTTGATAGAAATATGCTTTTTGCCGGTAGCGTCGTCGGTACGCAGCAGCGCAACGTCGTACTGCTTTGCCGCCTGGGCAAAGTACCGGGCAACCCGATCGTTCAATGTCCACTCTCTTGTTTGCCCGGGGTCAAGGGCTTTGGGAACTCTTTTGCCAGCCGTGCCCAGATAATGCCCGGCACAATACGCAATTTTGAACATTTTATGCCACACTCCAATTCTTTGCTGCAATTGTTTCCAGTTGTTCCTCGGTTAGTTTCGCCTTTACCGCTTGGTGTA
>JAZQWQ010000072.1:0-2330 GCA_045632385.1 Faecousia sp. | reverse complement strand
GTTCCGGGTGAACAGCGGCGCCATTCAGGGTGGCGTGATCATTGCGGCGTTGCAGTATTTTGTGATGATTCTCAACGCAATGGTAGGCATTACCCGAATCTTTGTGATGTGGAGCAAGGGCCAGGCCAGTGCGACCCGTGTTGCCCAGGTGTTGGCGCTTCCGGAGGATCTGCAGGTGGAAGCACCCGGGGAGAAAACGGAAAATCCGCCCCATATTGCCTTTGAAAATGTAAGCTTTTCTTATACCGGTGTGGGGAAGAATATTACAGATTTAAGCTTTTCTTTGGAAAAGGGTCAGACCCTGGGTATCTTGGGTGGCACCGGCTCCGGAAAGACTACGATCCTTAACTTGCTACTGCGCATTTACGATGCGGACGCAGGTCAAATCCGTATTGACGGAGCAGACATCAAAACGATTCCAACAGATCAGCTGCGGCAAAAATTCGGTGTGGTATTCCAAAATGACTTTATCACCGAGGGTACCATTGCCCATAATATTCGCTTTTTCCGGGACATCCCGGAGGAGGCGCTGACCCAGGCGGCAAAGTGCGCCCAGGCAGAGTTTATTTGGGAAAAAGAGGGACAAATGGAGGCCGAAGTGGTAGTGCGGGGCAACAACCTGTCCGGAGGTCAAAAGCAGCGTCTGCTGATTGCCCGGGCGCTGGCGGCCAACCCGGAGATTTTGGTGCTGGACGACGCTTCTTCTGCTTTGGACTATCGTACCGATGCCAATTTGCGCAAAGCGCTGCGGGAGAATTTCCGCCATACTACAACTGTGCTGGTCACCCAGCGGATCAGCGCCTTGCGCCACGCGGATTTGATTTTGGTAATGCACGACGGCTGCGTGTTGGGTATGGGCAATCATAAAACATTGATGGAAACCTGTCAGGAGTATCGGCTGATCGCTGAAACCCAGATGGGTCAGGACGGGGAGGTGCTGTAAGATGGCAAACCCCGGAATGATTGGCGGCGGACGAATGAGCCGCAGTGAGCGCAGTGGCGACCGCCGGCAGTTCTCAGATAAAAAAATAAGCCCAGGCAAGCTGCTTTTGCGGCTGTGGCGGTATATCGGCAAAAACCGGGTGCTGGTGGTTTTGGCGCTGTTGCTGTCTATGACAAGCAGTCTTCTGAACCTGTATGGACCGAAATTGTCCGGCCGGGCGATCAATGCGATTGACCTGGGCCGTGGCAATGTGGACTTTGACACGGTGTTCCATTGTGCGGCCCTGATGGTGGTGTGTTACCTCAGCGCTTCTACCTTGTCGTATATTTTACACTGCGTAATGCTGAAGCTGTCCCGTACCGTTTCAAAACAAATGCGCCGGGATGTGTTTGAGAACCTGACGGCTTTGCCGGTGGGCTACTTTGACCGCTTCCAGACCGGTGATATTATTTCCACCATTACCTATGATATCGATACGGTGAATCAGAGCCTTTCCAATGACCTGCTGCAAATTTTGCAAAGTGTGGTCACGGTGACGGTGGCGCTGATTATGATGCTGACCATTGCGCCCCAGCTGGTGCTGATTTTCTGTGTTACGATTCCGGTGACGTTCCTGTTCACCCGGTGGATCACCAAACGGGTGCGGCCGCTTTTCCGGAAGCGTTCCGCAAAACTGGGCGCATTGAACGGCTATGTAGAGGAAATGCTGTCCGGACAAAAGACCATTCGAGCTTACGGACGGGAAAAGGCTGTGCTGGAGAAGTTTGACGAGAAAAACACCGATGCGGTGCAGGCCTATACGTATGCCGAAGCAAACGGTACGGTTACCGGCCCGGCCGTCAACTGCATCAACAACGTGTCCCTGGCATTGGTTTGTACCTTTGGTGCGTTGCTGTTCTTGCAAGGGAAGATCGGCTTGGGCGACTTAAGTAGCTTTGTGCAGTATTCCCGGCGCTTTTCCGGCCCGATCAACGAAATTGCCAATATTATTTCTGAACTGCAAAGCGCCTTTGCAGCGGCAGAGCGTGTGTTCAGCCTTATTGATGCAGAACCGGAACCGGCAGACAAGCCCGGCGCGCTGCAATTGCAGCGTGTATCGGGAGATGTACAGCTTGCAGATGTGGACTTTGGCTACGTGCCGGAGAAGACGATCATCAAAAAACTGAATTTGCATGCCAAGCCCGGCAGCCTGACGGCCATCGTTGGTCCTACCGGCGCAGGTAAGACCACGATCATCAATCTGCTGATGCGGTTTTATGACGTGGATGGGGGAGATATCCTGGTGGACGGACATCCTATCCGGGACATTACCCGGGAATCCCTTCGCCGCGCTTATTCTATGGTGCTGCAGGACACCTGGCTGTTCCAGGGGACGATTTACGATAAC
>JAZQWQ010000071.1:0-1825 GCA_045632385.1 Faecousia sp. | reverse complement strand
GGGGGCATACTCCGGGTTCTCCGGAAGCAGCCAGATCTCTCCGTTTTTTAAGGAAAGGCGCTTGACGGTAGCCTCGTCTTCCAGACGTGCCACCACGATCTGTCCGTCCAAAGCAGTCTGCTGGGGGCGCACGACTACCTTGTCGCCGCTTAAAATTCCGGCGCCGATCATACTGTCGCCCCGAACCCGCAGGGCAAAGCAATCCGGATCGCCCTCCCAGGCCATCGTGCCTTCCATATTCTCAAAGGCCAAAATGGGCTGACCGGCAGTAACCACACCGATGACCGGAATCTGACCGGGGCGGTGGGCGGCGGAAATGGCGCGCTTGGTACCCTTGCTGCCGGGACTGACCAAAAGGCCCTTGACCTGCAGCTGGCGCAGGTGATAGCTGACGGAGGCGGTAGAGTTGAGACCAACAGCCGCACCGATTTCCCGGACGGAAGGGGCATAGCCGTTTTCCTGGGCAAATTGATTTACAAACTCCAGAATTTCCTGTCCTTTGTTGCTGGTACGTGCCATAGTGGAACCTCCTGATATCTCTTTGATTTCATAATAGCACATATGAGCGAAAAAGAAAAGCCCCAATTTTTCACATCGACAAAATCAGGGGGACTTTTTTAGCAATCGGAGCATATACTATACAATTATAACAAGAAAGGAAGAGATCTATGGAAACACTCGATCCGCAGAAAGCTGCCCGGGTGTGGCAGCGGGTACATCCGGAACAAAATGCCCCGGAGCAAGGGCTTTTGTCCCTGATCGCCCAGGAATGGGCGGATGCCACCACGTACTTACAACTCTCCCGGAAGCTGACCGGAAAACCGGCTATGCAGCTGCGGAGTTTATTTGAACAGGAGCAGGCCCACGTAGCTTGCCTGAAAGGCATATACACCCTGACGGCCGGTTCTGCGCCCAAGGTGGCGGCTTTGCCAATCCCCCAGGAGGCTGTAGAAACCACCTTGCGCCGATGCTACGGCCGGGAAATGCAGTGCCTTGCCCAGTATGAGCAGCGCAGCAACCACCCGGAATACGGCAAGGTGTTTGCCCGACTTGCCCAGCAGGAACAGGAGCATTGCCGCATTATTTTGGAGATTCTTGGCAGCCTGAAAAAATAAAACGACCTGACAGAAATCAGGTCGTTTACGGATTTTGTTGGGAAACGATCGTCATTTCCTCTCCGGTGACCGGGTGGGGAAAGGTAATGCTTTTGGCGCAAAGGCGCTGGGTCTGTCCCGAAATTTTTGTGCCGTATTGGGGATCTGCCAAAATGGGGAAACCCATATAGGCGCAGTGAACGCGTAGCTGGTGGGTTCGGCCAGTGATTGGTTGCAGGGATAAATGACTAATTTCTCCCTGTTTCAGAACCTTATATTTCGTGACAGAGGGTTTTCCTTTTTCGTCTACATAGCGCAGCAAACTGGGAAGCGGCTTTCGGGCAATGGGGGCATCGATGATGCCTTCTGCCTGTTCCGGGCAGCCTACCACCAAAGCTTCATAGGTCTTTTGCAGCTGTCCTTGTTCCTGCATTTGGGTAAATTTGCTATGAATATGGGCATTTTTTGCCAAAAGCACCACACCGAAAGTATCCCTGTCCAGCCGGGTGATGGGGTGAAAAGCACAGCGTTGCCCGGTTCTTTGGTAGTAGCCTAAAACACGGTTTGCCAAAGTGCCGGACATGGTAGAACGGGAGGGGTGGATGAGCATACCGGCTGGCTTATCCACGGCCAGAATATGGTCATCTTCATATAAAATTGTGATTTCGCCATCTTCTGCCGGAAACTCCGGAGTTTCTTCCTCCAGCGGTACGGTGATCACATCTCCCGGT
>JAZQWQ010000070.1:0-4201 GCA_045632385.1 Faecousia sp. | reverse complement strand
TGTTGCTGGCCCTGGTTATGGTTCTGGGCATGGCCGCCTGCGGCGCTCCCGCTGACGATGCCAAGACTACCACCGCTGCTGCCGGCAACGAAACCACCGCAGCTGTCGACACTACCGCTGCTGCAAAGACTGACCTGAAGGTCGGCTTCATCTTCCTGCACACCGAGCAGTCCACCTACGATAAGAACTTTATCGACGCTGCAATCGCTGCTTGCAAGGAAATGAACGTAGAAATGGTCCAGAAGACCGACATCCCCGAGTCCAACGCTTGCTACGAAGCTGCTGTTGAGCTGATCGAAGTGGAAGAGTGCGACATCATCTTCGCTGACTCCTTCGGTCACGAGTCCTTCCTGCTGCAGGCTGCTAAGGAATATCCCGAAGTCCAGTTCTGCCACGCTACCGGTACTCAGGCACACACCGCCGGTGCTAAGAACCTGCACAACGCATTTGCTTCCATCTATCAGGGTCGTTACGCTGCCGGCGTTGTTGCTGGTCTGAAGCTGAACGAAATGATCGCTGCCGGCAAGATCACTGCTGAGCAGGCTAAGATGGGCTATGTTGGCGCTTTCACCTTCGCTGAAGTTATTTCCGGTTACACCTCCTTCTACCTGGGCGCTAAGTCCGTATGCCCCTCCGTCACCATGGACGTTAAGTTCACCGGTTCCTGGTACGATGAGGCTAAGGAAAAGGCTGCTGCCGAGGCTCTGATCAACGGCGGTTGTGTCCTGCTGAGCCAGCACGCTGACTCCATGGGCGCTCCCACTGCTTGTGAGAACGCTGGTGTTCCCAACGTTTCCTACAACGGTTCTACCGCTGCTGCTTGCCCCGAGACCTTCCTGATCTCCTCCCGTATCAACTGGATCCCCTACTTCAAGTATATGATCGAGCAGGTTCAGAAGGGCGAAGAAATCGCTACTGACTGGACCGGCACCATCGAGACTGAGTCTGTTGTTCTGACCGAGATGGGCAAGAACGTTGCTGCAGGCACTCAGGAGAAGCTGGACGCTGTGATCGCTGGTCTGAAGGACGGCTCTATCAACGTATTCGACACTGCTAACTTCACCGTTGGCGGCGAGGCTAAGACCTCCTACCAGGCTGACGTTGACACCGACGAAGCTTTCACTCCCGATACCGAAGTTATCGAGAACGGCATCTTCCAGGAGTCCAAGTTCCGCAGCGCTCCTTACTTTGATCTGCGTATCGACGGCATCACTCTGCTGGACGAGGCTTACTAATTCTAAATAGCTACAATTCATAAGGCGAGGCAGGGGCAACCCTGCCCCGCCTTACCTTGCTTTTTTAGTTTTGAAAAGTTTGCCGGGAATACCCGGCTGGTTTTTGAGAACTAGAAAAAAGGAGTGAGTTTTTTGGCTGCAATACCTGCAATTGAACTGAAAAACATTACCAAAACCTTCGGCCCAAAAGTCATTGCCAACAAAAACGTCTGCCTTACCGCCAACCGCGGAGAGATCCTCTCTATTTTAGGCGAAAACGGCAGTGGCAAGACGACCCTGATGAATATGATCGCCGGCATCTACTATCCCGATGACGGTCAGATCTTTATCGACGGTCAGGAGGTTACCATCTCTTCTCCCAACGATGCTTTTGACTATAAGATCGGTATGATCCACCAGCACTTTAAGCTGGTCGATGTGTTTACCGCTACAGAAAACATCGTCCTGGGTTTGAATGAGAAGCCCTACGACCTGAAGAAATTCTCCCAAAAGATCCAGCAGATCAGCAGCCAGTACGGCTTTGATATCGACCCGGGCAAGAAAATCTATGATATGTCCGTTTCGGAAAAGCAGACTGTAGAGATCATCAAGGTTCTCTATCGTGGCGCGGACATCCTGATTTTGGACGAGCCCACTGCCGTTCTGACGCCCCAGGAAACCCAAAAGCTCTTTGCCATCCTCCGCCGTATGCGTGATGACGGCAAGTGTATCATTATCATCACCCACAAGCTCCACGAAGTGCTCAGCCTGTCTGACCGGGTTTCCGTTCTGCGCAAAGGCGAATATATCGGCACGGTCAACACCGCCGAGACCAGCGAAAGCGAGCTGACCGAAATGATGGTGGGCAAGAAGGTGGAGCTGAACATCGACCGCAGCGAGCCGAAAGACCCCCAGGATCGTCTGGAAGTGCAGCACATCAGCTGTATCAACCGCCAGGGAACCACTGTGCTGGACGATGTTTCCTTTACTGCCCGCAGTGGCGAGATCTTGGGTATTGCCGGTATTGCAGGCTCCGGTCAGCGTGAGCTTCTGGAGTCCATTGCCGGTCTGCAAAGACTGACCAAGGGCGATATTCTCTACCACAACCCCAAGACCGGTCAGGTAGATGACCTGCGGAACAAGACCCCCTTGCAGATCCGCGAGTTGGGTGTCCGTCTGTCCTTCGTTCCGGAAGACCGCCTGGGTATGGGTCTTGTAGGCAATATGGACATCGTGGATAATATGATGCTCCGGTCCTATCGCCGTGGCAAGAGCCTGTTCCTGCAGCGAAAAGAGCCGAAGGACCTGGCAGAGCGTATCATTCACGATCTGGAAGTGGTCACCCCCAGCGCCGCTACCCCCGTTCGTCGCCTCTCCGGCGGTAACGTACAGAAGGTGTTGGTGGGCCGTGAGATTGCAGCCGCCCCCAAGGTGCTGATGACTGCTTACCCCGTCCGTGGCCTGGATATCAACTCCTCTTACACCATTTATAACCTGCTCAACGAGCAGAAAGAAAAGGGCACTGCCGTGATCTTCGTTGGTGAAGATCTGGACGTGCTGTTGGAGCTTAGTGACCGGATCTTGGTCATCGGCTCCGGCAAGGTCACCGGTATTGTGGATGCCCGTACTGCCACCAAAGAGCAGATTGGTCTTCTGATGACCAAGACAGAACCCACGGAAGGAGGCGACACCAATGGCTGATATGACAAAAAAACACCACGAGCCTCTGATGCACATTGCCAAGCGTGATGAGCTTCCGGGCTGGGCTGCCTGGCTGATCCGTATTGCCGCTATTTTGCTGGGCTTTTTGGTCACTGGTATTCTTTCTTCCATTTTGACCAAGACCCCCATGGCGGAATGTTATCAGATCATGTTCAAGGGTGTCTTCGGCAGACTGCTTCAGGGCAAAACCACCCTTCTGTGGCGCTTCCTGCAGCAGACCGCTATTTTGCTCTGCCTTGCTTTGGCTGTCACCCCGGCCTTTAAGATGCGCTTCTGGAACTGTGGCGCAGAGGGCCAGTCCCTGATTGGCGGCCTGGCCGCTATGGTCTGTATGATCGAGCTGGGCGGCAAAGTGCCTGACGGTGCTTTGATTGCCATCATCTTCGTCACCAGTGTGCTGGCAGGTGCTATTTGGGGTCTGATCCCGGCCCTGTTCCAGGCCCAGTACAAGACCAACGAAACCCTGTTCACCCTGATGATGAACTACGTGGCCACCCAGATCGTTGCTTACTACGTCTATATCAAAGGCGGTGGCTCCAACGTCATCAACCCGGTAAGCTACGGCAACCTGCCTACGATTTTTGATCAGAAATATGCGATCAATATTCTCATTGTTGCTGTTTTGATGATCCTTGTGTTCGTTTATCAGAAATACAGCAAGCACGGCTATGAGATCTCCGTAGTAGGTGAAAGCCAGAACACTGCCCGTTACGTGGGTATCAACGTGAAGAAGGTCATTATCCGCACTATGGCCATTTCCGGTGCGATTTGTGGTATTGCCGGTATGCTGATGGTTGCCGGTACAGACCACTCCATCAACACAAACACCATGGGCGGCCAGGGCTTTACCGCTATTATGGTCTCCTGGTTGGGTCAGTTCAACCCCTTCATTATGGCGCTGATGGCAGGTCTTGTGACCTTCCTGCAAACCGGCGCCGCCAAGGTGGCTGACTCCTTCTTCCTGAACAGCTCTTATGCCGATATCGTTTCCGGTATCGTAGTTTTGTTCCTGGTGGGCTGTGAATTCTTTGTACAGTACACCGTCAAATTCCGTCGCACCAAGAAAGGAGGTAGAAGCTAATGGAAATGTTCCTTGCGTTCCTTGCCAGCTCTATCCCCCTGGGTGTTCCCCTGCTGTATGGCTCTGTGGGTGAAATTATCACCGAAAAGTCCGGCCACCTGAACCTGGGTATCCCGGGCATTATGTACGTGGGCAGTATCGGCGGTGTTATCGGCGCATTTTTCTATGAAATGGCCTGCGATGC
>JAZQWQ010000069.1:0-9268 GCA_045632385.1 Faecousia sp. | reverse complement strand
ACGTTCTTAGCAGTGCCACCCTCAACAGCGGTGATGCACTCCAGAACAGCCTTGTAGCCCATATCGATGGAGTCCTGAGCAACGGAGCCAACCAGCTTGGGAGTAGCGTTCTCCTTGATCCAAGTCAGCTGCTTGGTGCCAGCGTCGAAGCCAGAGAAGATGATGCTGTCGTACTTGCCTTCGGCAGACTTGGCAGCGTCATAAACCTGCTTAACAACACCTTCGTTGGTCATGAACAGAGCCTTGATGCCCTTCTCATACAGAGCTTCCAGAGCCTTAACATAGGACTGGTCAGCGTCGCCCTGCTTGATTTCCTTCTCGATCTTGTACTTGCCCTTGGTGGTCTCATCAGCGTCAGCCAGTTCCTTGAACTTCTCTTCGAAGCCGCCAGCGCGGTCAATACCGGTCTGGGTCTCGTCGTGCTGAATGATGCCAACTACGTAAGGAGCTTCAGCGGTAGCAGCAGCGATGTCAGCCTTAACAGCCTCGAACAGCTTCTCGCCGTTGATGTTAGCAGCAGCCTTGTTGGAAGTAGCAACGTGAGCAACAATGGGGTTCTTGCCTTCGGTGATGTCCTCGGGAGCCTTCAGACCGGAGTCAAAGGTAACAACGGGGATCTTCTTGTCGTATGCCTGGGTCAGCATTTCGCCGAAGCCGGAGCCGATGGTAGCCAGAACGATACCCTTAACATTGTTGGAAAGAGCAGTCTGAACCATGGTGATCTGGCTGGGGGTGTCCTTGGGGTCTTCGCTGGCGGGGCCCTGGAAGGTCAGTTCGTAGCCCTTCTCCTTAGCAGCCTTCTCAGCACCGGACTTAACAGCCTGCCAGAAAGCGTGGGACTCGCCCTTTGCGATAACAGCGATGGTTCCCTTGGAACCGGTATCAGCGCCGCCTTCGTTACCTGCTGCGGGAGCGCAAGCAACCAAGCCCAGAACCAAAACCAGTGCCATAACGAGAGCAATCAGTTTTTTCATGTGTGTTTCCTCCTAAAAATTTATTGTGTGTTTTCTTATTTACAAGTGTGATTACCACACTTATATACAGTGTATGGAAAGTAGCTTAGGTAGTTACTTTCTTTTCTTCTTTCTTTTCTTCGATCTTTTCGACCTTCACCTTGTTCTGGTTGTTGGTCTTAATGATATCCATCAGGATCGCCACAACCACGATCACACCGGTGAGCACATAGGTAACATAGGTGGAGTTCAGGCTTACACCCAGCTTTGCCAGCACCATATTCAGACCGCTGCGGATCACGACCAGCAGGATCGCGCCAATGACAGAACCGGATACAGAGGCAACGCCGCCGGCGGAAGAAGTACCGCCAATGTAAACACCTGCGATTGCGTCCAGCTCCATACCGTTACCGGTAGCGCAGGAGATGGTGGGGAATGCAGCAGAGTAGAAAATCGCTGCGATGCCGCAGAACAGACCTGCAAAGGTATATGCAAAGATCTTGTAGTTGTCGGTGTTGATACCGGAAAGACGAGTTGCTTCCTCGTTGGAGCCGATTGCCAGGATATAACGGCCGATCTTGTTCTTGTACATCAGGTACATACAAATCAGCATCAGGCCGATAACCCAGAACAGACCTGCAGGAATAGCGCTCACACTGCCAATGGAAAGACTGGAGAAAGCCTTATTATACCAAGTGCCGGTGGGGAAGAAAATGTTGGGAACTTCTGCCAGCAGTGCAGACAGACCCCGGGATACCATCATAGTACCGAGCGTTGCGATAAATGCGGGGATCTTCAGCTTTGCAACCATAAGACCGTTGAGCAAACCGCACAGTGTGCCGATGGCCATCATTACAGGAATGGTTGCCCACAGAGGGATCAGGTTCATCGTATACAGCTTACCTGCCAAAACAGCAGAAGCGATACACACAGTACCCAGTGACAGGTCGATACCGCCGGTAGCGATAACGAAGGTAACACCCAGACCCATAATTGCATAAGGCGCAAAGTTCTGGATCATACTCAGGATCATATACTTATCTTTGATCAGGTTGGGGTTTACCAAGCTGAACAGTCCCAGCAGAACCACCGTTGCGAAAAGCATGATGATATTCTGCTGAATCTTAAAAGGTTTTTTCTGATTATTAAGTTTCATTGTGTTCATTCCCTTTCTTCCAATATCATTCACGCATTGTCGCGTATTTCATAATTTCTTCCTGGGTTGCATCCGCAATATCCAGTTCACCGGTGATCCGACCTTCACACATCACGATAACACGGTCGCTCAAGCGCTGGATCTCTGCCAACTCAGAGGAAATCATAATGACGGACTTACCTTCTGCCGCCAGTTTTTCCATCAAGGCATACATTTCGCTCTTAGCGCCCACGTCGATACCACGGGTAGGCTCATCGAAAATAAAGATATCGCAGTCCTTGATCAGCCAACGGGCAATGATAACCTTCTGCTGGTTGCCGCCGGAGAGGTTCTTCAGCAGCTGCTCCATGGAAGGTGTCTTCGTGCGAAGCAGTGCGTTGGTTTCTTCAGAGATTTTGGCAATTTCCTTATCGTCAATCCAACCAGCGCGGATAAACTTATCGATAGAGGCGATGGCAGAGTTTTCTGCTACGGACTTTGCCAGCATCAAACCATAACGCTTCCGGTCCTCAGACAGGTAGCAGATGCCGTTTTTAACTGCCTGCTCCGGCGTTTTGATGTCGATCTTTTTACCATTTATGTAGATCTCACCGGTCTGCTTCTTATCTGCGCCATACAATGCGCGGGCTACCTCAGTACGACCGGCGCCCATCAGACCTGCAAAACCCAGGATCTCGCCGCGGCGAAGCTGGAAGCTGACATTCTTGACTTCCTTGCCGGCATTCAGGTTTTTGACCTCCAACACCACCGGTGCGTCTGCAGGGCAAGTGCTGGCAGGCTTCTTATCACCCATAATCACGCGACCGACCATCATTTTCACGATGTCGTCCTTGGTGACATCTGCTGTGTTGACAGTGCCAACATATTCGCCGTCACGCATAACCGTAACCCGGTCGGAGATGCGATTGATCTCATCCATACGATGGGAGATATAGATCATACCGATACCCTTTTCCTTCAGTTCACGCATGATCTTAAACAGCTCTTCCACTTCAGGCTGGGTCAGGGCTGCAGTAGGCTCATCCAGAACCAGCAGCTTACAATCCCGGGAGATCGCCTTGGCGATTTCCACCATCTGCTGCTTACCAACAGTCAATTCACCTAATTGAATAGTGGGATCGATCTTTACACCGATCTTATCGAACATCGCCTTGGAGTCCGCGATCATTTTCTTGTCATCGATCATAATGCCCTTTTTAGGCTCTCTGCCGATGAACATATTCTGCGCCACGGTCAGGTGGTTCATCATATTCAGCTCTTGGTGGATCACACTGATGCCCACTGCCTGAGACTCTGCAATATTATGGAAGTTCACTTCCTGCCCAAACAGCTCTACGCTGCCGCCGTCCCGCTTATGAATACCGCACAGGACTTTAATCAGGGTAGATTTACCGGCACCGTTTTCACCCATCAGGGCATGCACCTCGCCGGCTTTCAATTCGAAATCAACACCCTTCAAGGCATGGACACCGGAGAAATACTTCTGAATGCCCTGCATTCTCAGGATCACTTCACTCATTTTGCTCATCACCTTCCTAGTTTTGCCCCGGTCAGCGCCGTGGGACAGATATCACAACTTACGAAATATAAGGCGCTTCCGCCGCATTTCGATAGACTATGACGAAATAGCCTGTGTTTTGCTACAAAAACGAAACGTTTCGCAACCTCTTCCTTGTGCAACATCGCCATTCACTGTCTATACTATAAACAATCTAGACAAAAAAATCAAGTATTTTTTTCAAATTTTGTGTTGACAGCATAAAAAATTTTTTATATCATATGATTAGTAGTTTTGGTGCAATAGGTTTCGCGGTGTTATCGCGAAACGTTTCGCGAAAGTGCGGTGATATATGGCAACAATAAAAGATGTAGCAAAAACTGCCGGTGTTTCGCTGGCAACGGTATCCAAATACATAAACGGAGGCACCCTGCGGGAGGAGAACGCCCAAGCGGTTGCTGCTGCCATTGCAAAGCTGAATTATCACGCAAACCCCTTCGCCCGGAACTTAAAAGCGCAGCACAGCCGTTCCATTGGCATCCTGCTGCCGGATCTCACAGCGCCGTTTTTCGGCAGCGTCGTGACCAACCTGGATAAGACCCTCCGGGAAAACGGTTTTCATACATTAATATCCTGTTATGGTTCCAACCACGGTCTGGAACGGGAAAATTTACAATTTCTCCTTTCCAGCGGTATTGAAGGCCTTGTGTACATACCGGAAGATTTATCCGCCAACGAATTTTTGGAACTGACCGCAGCCCACAACATCCCCATTGTTCAGGTGGATCGTTTGATCTTAGGCACAGAAAGTGATGCAGTACTGGTAAATAACTCTGATGCAGTTTATGATGCTGTTAACGCTCTTATTAAAAAAGGGCATCAGCGTATTGCCACCATCGCCGGCCCGAAATCTGTGTACACCGCAAAAGAACGGCATATCGGCTACTTAAAAGCTTTATCGGATCACGACATATTATATGATGATGCGATGAGCATCAGCGGCGATAACACCTTCGCCACCGGTTATCTGGGTTTTGAGACTCTGATGGCCCTTCCCCAGCCCCCTACCGCAGTTTTTACATCGAATTACGATATTACGATGGGACTTTTGACTGCTGCCCGGGAGCGTGGTCTGCAGATCCCGGAAGACTTGGATATTTTCGGATTTGACTGTGTACATATTTGTTCTATGATGAAGCCGCCGCTGCCGGTGGTACATCAGCCGGAAGCGGAGATTGGGGTCACTGCCGCCAATCTTTTGATCGACCGGCTGTCCGGGTATTCCGGAGCGCCCCGTGTGGTGCAGCTACCCTGCAAATTGGTTGGTTGTTAATTTCAGTAAGGGCGCAATTTGCGTTTTTATAAATTTTTGTCTACAAACCGCCGAACAGGCGAGAAACTTAGGAGGAAAAAATTATGGCAAAAAATAGATATGTTGGCGATTACCCTGTCATCGGTATTCGCCCCATCGTTGATGGCCGCCGTGGTCCCCAGATGATGCGTGAGTCCCTGGAGCCCCAGGTTTGGGCAATGGCCGAGGCTGCTAAGAAGTTATTCGAGGAGAACTTGTTCTACTCCAACGGCGAGCCTGTTAAGGTCGTTATGGCTGACACTTGCATTGGCCGCGTTCCCGAAACCGCCGCTTGCGCTGACAAGTTCAAGAAGGAAGGCGTTTCCATTACGCTGTCCGTAACACCCTGCTGGTGCTACGGCTCTGAGACTATGGACATGGACCCCCATACCATTAAGGGTGTTTGGGGCTTCAACGGCACCGAGCGTCCCGGCGCTGTGTACCTGGCTGCTGTTTTGGCTGGCCACGCACAGAAGGGTCTGCCCGCATTCGGCATCTACGGTCATGAAGTACAGGACCGTGATCAGGTTACCCAGATTCCCGAGGATGTAAAGGAAAAGCTGCTGCGCTTCGGTCGTGCTGCCGTTGCTGTTGCTACTATGCGTGGCAAGAGCTACCTGCAGATCGGTTCTCAGTGTATGGGTATCGCCGGCTCTATTATGGATCAGGATATGATGGAAAACTACTTCGGCATGCGTGTTGAGTCTGTGGACGAAGTTGAGATCCTGCGCCGTATGGAAGAAGGCATCTACTGCGAAGAAGACTACCAGAAGGCTTTGGCCTGGACCAAGGAACACTGCAAGGAAGGCCGGGACGATAACCCCGAAGAAGTCGAGTTCCTGGGTGAGAAAGTCCGCATTAAGTTCACTCCCGAAGAAAAGGAAAAGCAGTGGGAGTTCACTGTTAAGATGTACTGCATCATCAAGGATCTGATGGCAGGCAATCCCAAGCTGTCCGACAAGTTTGAAGAAGAGAAGGTTGGCCACAACGCCATCGCCGGTGGCTTCCAGGGTCAGCGTCAGTGGACCGACCATTGGCCCAACTGCGACTACCCCGAAGCACTGCTGTCCTCCACCTTCGACTACGAAGGCGCTCGTGAACCCTTCACGCTGGCTACCGAGAACGACATTCTCAATGGCATGGGCATGCTGATGATGCGTCTTTTGACCCACCGCGCTCAGATCTTTGCTGACGCCCGTACCTACTGGTCCGGCGAGGCTACCGAGCGTGTTACCGGCTACAAGCTGGAAGGCCACGCTGCCCAGTCCAACGGTATCATCCACCTGCTGAACTCCGGCGCTGCTTGCCTGGATGCTTCCGGTGTCTGCACCGATGAAAACGGCAATGCCACTATGAAGAAGTGGTGGGAAGTCACCGACGAGGATATCAAGAAGATGACCGAGGCTACCGTATGGTGTGAGGCAGGTCAGGATAACTTCCGTGGCGGTGGATTCTCCAGCCACTACACCACCAAGGCCGAAATGCCCTGCACTATGATTCGTTTGAATCTGGTCAAGGGTCTGGGCCCTGTGGTACAGATTGCAGAAGGTTGGACTGTCAACCTGCCCGACGATGTTTCCGACACCCTGATGGAGCGTACCAACCCCACCTGGCCCTGCACTTGGTTTGCACCTCGCTGCGATGGCAAGGAAGGTTCCCCCTTCAAGACCGCTTATGAGGTCATGATGAACTGGGGCGCTAACCACGGTGCGATCTCCTACGGTCACGTCGGCGCTGATCTGATCACTATGTGCTCCATGCTCCGCATCCCCGTATGTATGCACAACGTTCCCCTGGATGATGTTTATCGTCCTGCTTGCTGGAACGCTTTCGGTATGGATAAGGAAGGCCAGGATTACCGCGCATGCGCTACTTACGGCCCTCTGTATAAGTAAGAAACAACTTCATAAAAGTGGCGGTCTTCGGACCGCCATTTTTGAAAACAAACTAGGAGGCTTTGATTATGCTGAAAAATATTCCTTCCATTCTCTCCCCGGAACTTTTGAAGGTTCTGTGCGAAATGGGTCACTCTGACCGGATCTGCATTGGCGACGGCAACTTCCCCGGCGCTTCTATGGCCAAGGCCAAGAATGCCATTTTCCTGCGGGCAGACGGACACGGTGTTCCGGAGCTGCTGGATGCCATTTTACAGGTGATCCCCCTGGATACCTACGTTGACCAGCCAGCTATCTTAATGGAGAAGATGGATTGCGACAAGGATCTGACCATCCCCGTATGGGAAACCTACAAAGAAATTGTCGCCAAGTATGACGACCGTGGTGCTGCAGCTGTCGGCAATATTGACCGCTTCAAGTTCTACGACGAAGCCAAGGATTGCTACTGCATTATTCAGACCGGTGAAACGGAGATCTATGCCAACATCATCCTGCAAAAGGGTGTTATTAAGTAAGTATGGCACAAATAATTTCGGTCGTGCAAGCTGTTCTTCCTGTTTTCATTGCCCTGTTCTTAGGTATGCTCTGCAGAAAGACCAGCTTTCTGACACGCGACGGCGTTGATGCGCTGAAAAAAGTCGTGGTCAACATTACCTTACCGGCAGTGCTTTTACATGCATTTGCAACAGCCGAGTACTCCCTCAGCACATTGGCAGTTCCGGTCCTGAGCTATGTTGTCTGCTGTCTGATGTTAGGTTTAGGCTTTCTCATTGCCAAGCTTTCCAAGATGAAACTACGTGTTGCGCCTTTCTTTGCCGCCGGCTTTGAAGCCGGTATGTTGGGCTATGCGCTGTTTGCATTGCTGTTTCCCCAGGAGAGCGCTTCCAAATTTGCCATTTTAGACATTGGGCAAACCCTTTTTGTGTTTACCGTTTTTAAAATCCTGATCTCTGGTATTACCGACTGGAAAGCCATTGGTCGAGATATGCTCACAACTCCAATTTTATGGGCAGTCGCCATTGGTGTTTTGCTGGGTGCAACCGGGCTATACAATAAAATGGGACAGCTTGCAAACGTCCTGAACAGTGTTACCAATTTTGTTTCTGCACCAACCGGTATGATCATTTTGCTCACGGTTGGCTATGACTTAGTGCTGGGTGAGATCCCCTGGAAAAAGACCGGCGGTCTTTTGGGGCTGCGACTGGCGGCAATGGTTTTCTTCGTCGGTATTATGATTCTGATAAACCGACTGATTTTAGGCGGTCTTTTGTTTGAAGGAGCGATCGTTTTAATGGCCATTTTGCCGCCACCCTATGTCATTCCGATTTTCGCAGATGATCCTGCAGAGCGCACGCAAGTTTCCGCCGGGCTTTCTGTGATGACATTGATGTGTACCATACTGTTCGCCGTTTTATGCGCCCTGTTTGCCTGATTTACGGTTGTACATTATGCACAAAAAACCAAGTCGTTTTTTGGCAGGCAAAACCGCTTTTTTTTCACGTACTTCTCCCTTCCAGCTATTGACATTCCGGGACGGAAAATAGTATAATTGGTGAGTATGAGTATATTGTCATACGCTGGAGCAATTTGCTCATGATATGAAAAAGGAGAACTCGTTATGAAAAAGGAAAAACTTAATGTCGTTACAATTGTGACCAACATCGTATGCACCATTCTGCTGATTACTATGTTTGCCGTGCTGTTCCTGCCCACCTGGCAGTATGAAGATGGCATGCTCTCTCTGGCCAGCTACATTGGCTTCCCCTCAGAAAAGCAGATGCTGCTGAAGGGCTTCAAGGACACTTTGGGTCTGAAGGCTTTCCCCTCCGTCAACGATGTTGTTACCACTCCCGTTGTGGGTATTCTCTTTATGCTCGTCAGCGTTGTGGCTACCCTCCTGTCCAAGAAGCTTCCTCTGGGTGCGGTTGCTGCTCTGATCGGTGGTTTGGTTGGTCTGATTGGTTATGCTACCAACCCCTTCTTCAGCTTGGCTGAAACCCAGATGATTTTGATCATCACCAGTGCTGTCACAGCTGTGGCTGGTTTGGTCGGTGTGATCTTGTTTACTTTGGATCTGGTTAAGAAAATCAAAGCAAACGCAGCTAATATGTAATGTATTCCATAAAAAGAGCTCCATCAAGTATGATGGAGCTCTTTCTTTATTTGTAACCCACGCATTGCATTGAGCACCGCCAGCACCATTACCCCAACATCCGCAAAGATTGCCAGCCACATATCTGCAAGTCCTACAGCGCCCAAAAGCAGACACAGCAGTTTTATTCCGATTGCGAAGCATACGTTCTGTCGCACAATCCTCATACAGCGGCGGGCAATTTGAATTGCTACTGAAACTTTCAAAGGGTTGTCATCCATCAGCACCACATCCGCCGCCTCAATCGCTGCATCGCTGCCCAG
>JAZQWQ010000068.1:0-5363 GCA_045632385.1 Faecousia sp. | reverse complement strand
AAAGCTGCTTGCGCCCTTGTACTTAATGTACCACTGATACTTTAAGCTGCTACCGGATGCCTTGATTTCCAGCTTTCCGGTCTTGCCGTTGGCAACAGTCACACTCTTCGGCTGGGTGGTAATCTTAGCAGGTGTTCCCTTATAGAGCGTTACCACACTGCTCTTTACGGTGTTTCCATAAGCATCGCTTACCACGCAATAGACCTTTGTGCCGTCATAAGAACTGGACATCTTCAAAGAATAGCTATTGGTAGTAGAAGATGCCTTGGTGTAGGTCTTTGCGCCCTTCTTAGCGTAGTACCAAGTGTACTTAAGACCTGTACCGGTTGCCTTGATTGTCACCTTGGCCGTCTTGCCGCTGGCAACCGCCACATTGACAGGCTGGGTGGTAATTTTTGCGCCTGCAGGCTTATACTTACAACGGGTGCAGCTGCCGGACTTGTAGCTATGACCCAAAGCCTTGCCACTGGTCACACCACAGGCCTTACAGGTCTTCGCCTTTGTACAAGTTGCTGCTGCATAGCTATGTCCCTTTGCATTAACATAGTCTGCTTTGTAAGTATCGCCACATTCGCAGGTATAGGTGGTATATCCCTTGGCCGTGCAAGTGGGCTTGGTCACCTTCTTGGTGTAGCTATGGATATGTCCGATGAAATGAATTGTTGCACTTTCCAGGAACAGATTTCCCTCTTCCTCTATGGTGATTGCATCCCATTGTTCCTGTGTGCCATTATAAAATACATCGGTCAGGCTTTCTGTTCCAAAGCCATATACATCAATTTTTGTTAGAGAAGCCGGAATAGTCACCTCTGTCAGTGTTGTACAGCCGGCAAAGGTAGCAGGACCAATTGTCTGGACGCCTTCCGGAATAACAACGGATGTCAAACAGTGATTTCCATAGAACGCAGCCTCCGGAATGGTGGTCAAACCGCTGCTGAGGGTCAATTGAGACAGAAACTCCATATTGCTGAAGGACTTATAGCCAATTTCTGTCACGCTGTTAGGCAGTACCACTTTTGCCAAGCTGTAGCAGCCGTTGAAGGCATTTCTGCCAATGGTCTTCAGTCCATTGGGGAATACCACTGCATCTACATAGCTATATTCAAATGCAAAATTTTCGATAGCAGTTACCGTTGCAGGAATGGTGTATGTACCGGACATCTCGCCGGGAACTTGGATCAGCAGTGTCTTATCTTTGTTAAGCAATACACCCTTATCATCGCTGCTGTAAACTGCGTTATCTTCATCCACCCAGATGCCGCCCAGGCAGAGATTGTCAGCAAATGCCTTTCTGCCGATTTCTGTCACGCTGGCAGGCACCGTCACAGAACGCAGACCGTAACAGGACTCAAAGGCAGAAACGCCAATTCTTGTCACACCTTCCGGAATGACCACCTCCGATACGTTCGGCAGGAAATAAAAAGCATTATCGCCAATGGTGGTTACACCCAGACCAATAACAATGGACTTTACCTCCTCATTAAAGGCACTCCAAGGCGTATGATAGGATTCAAAATCATCCATTGCACCCGCACCGGAGATGATCAAAGCGCCCTCTTCGTCCAGCGTCCAGGTCAGGTTCTCTCCGCAAGCACCCTCTGCTACAGGAATCTTTGCCTCACAGTGAAGCGTGGCATCAGTCAGCAGCGCATTCTCCTCGCCAATTGCAATGGCATTCCACTGCTCCTGTGTGCCGTTGTAATACACGTCCGTCAGGCCGGTGCATTCATAAAACGCATAGGCTCCAATCTGCACGATGCTATCCGGAATGCTAATAGAAGTCAGACCGGAGCAATAGCTAAATGCAGAACCTTCAATCGCAGTCACCGGGTAACCCTCATAGATCGCAGGAATTACCAAGCTTCCGCCGGCAGAAGTATTGCAAATATTAACCGCATAGCGTTGCGTTGACTCATTAAAAGAAAAGTCTAAATCCGCTACACTTGCTGCTGCAACATTGGTCAGCGGTACGCATGAACACAATAACACCAGTGCCAACAAAAAAGAAAGTATACGTTTCATATCCATTCCTCCTTAAGTTTTGCCTTAATAACTCTATTATACCGCTGCCACAAGCAAAAAGCAACCGTCTTTTCCTGGCGGACAGCGGATCTTCAGCCGATCGTATATTAAAAAGCCACTCTGTACGAGTGGCTTTTAGTCTAATGCAAAGGAAAAATAGTCCGGCAGTGGGCCGTCTGTAAATCGATATATCATGGCAAAGGGCACTTCCCTGTCCGGAAGACGAACAATGCCGGTTCTTGCGCCAAGGGCCGCTACAGCATAGGGAAGGTCCCGGGGATCTCCTAAAAATTCCTGAAAATATGCCGTATTCCCCTGAACCGCAACAGCAAACAGGCAATTTTCTGCCATATAAAAGCTGCCATAAGTGGCAAAGTAGTTATACAATTCTTTCTCCGGCTGAGGTGCTTCCGGCTTTTTCTCCCGGCGCATAACTGCATATTGCTCCGCTGTGATCCGGGTTACAGGAATTGCTGTGCTTGCGGTAATTTCCTGCCTTTTTGCCCTAAAAAACACCTGATAGCCCTGCTTTTCGTACCAATGCACAAGATATTCTTCTGCCGGAACCAGCACTGCCCCGGCATAGCCCTGTTCGCGCAGCTGTCTGTGGGCCTGTTCCATAAGCTGCCGGCCAAGGCCCTGACCACGAAATTGTTCTTCCGTTGCCACAGCGTAAATATAGGCAAGCTTTTCTTCTCCCCAGCGATAGTCCAGCCAGTATAGGGCGGAAACCGGTCGATCATCCCGGTAAATTACCGCCGAGCGAACCGGAGCATAACCGGTAGCAAAAAACGCATCCACGCTTTCCGGGCTGTCCCCAAAGGCCTGTATCCACAGCTGTTTCAGCTTAGTAATCATAGCCGTCCTCCAGAAGACATACCCAGTATTTTTCTACCATATGATGGGGGCAGTAGCTTTCTTTTGCCCGGCGGAGTCCCTCCAGACCCATATCATCCTCCCGGTTCAGGAAACGCAACCCAGGATACTTTTCCCGCAAATAGTTTGCAAAGCCGTGGTTTATAGCCGGATATGCCCCATCGGCAGTATCCAGCGCTTTTTCAAAATGCACATCAACGGTATCATCACTTAAAAATGAGCCCAGCGTCATTGCCACAGGGCCTTGTTCCGTCGAGAGCATTAAGCCCTCCAGCCCCAGCTTGTCCATATGCTTCAAGGCTTTATTCAGCGCCGCCTGTTCCATATAAAAATCACTCAGAGGATCCGCTTGCAGGCGCATATCATACCATTTTTGCACCAGCGCCTCCACCGCAGGCAAATTATCCTCTGTAATAACTGCCAGTTCAAACTGAGGGTTCTCCTGACGGAAGCGGTTTAAGTGGTTACGCTTTTTCTGATACTTTCTGCCTTTTAGGTCTGCAAGATCATGAATATCATACACATAATCAAAAAAATCCCGGTCGTTATGGAAGCGGAATTTCCCGGGATATAGGCTTTCCAGCAACCGGCAATCTTCCTCTGTCAAGCCGATCATACGGCAAGGGATTCCGCGCTCCCGGGCATCGGCGATCACCGCATCCAGCGCTGGCTTCACATCGCCTTGACCTACAGGAAAGCCGTATACACTTTTTCGACTGTACTGGCTGAAAAAGACCAAGTGATTTTCTGCAAAACCGACCTTTTGACGTCCCCACAAAAACAGATTTACAAAGCTGTAGCCACAGCCCCGATGGGAAGCCGTTTGCAAATAGCGGTCACACAAGTCTTTTTGCTCAAGACCTAAGGGTTTAAAATCAATCATATATATCACCGCTTATATTTTACCATATTCTGCAAATATTATCAATCAAACAGGCGGGATAATCCTTTACTTTTCATCGCATAGTAAAGCGCTGTACCCAAAGTCAAAAGGACAGCCAGCTCTCCCACTGCCACATAAAAAGCATTCAGCCAAAAACCACCGCCAATATATACTGCCAGTTCCCAGCCGACAAAAATTCCATTCCATAGTGCCGGCATCAACAGCGCCAGCAAGGGAAAGCCCTTTATCGTAATCTTGCGACTTGCGTACATTGTCCAGGTGGCCAAAGCTGTTGCCAATGTGCCAACTACCGCATCCAGCGGCAACGCTCCGGCATAAGACAGATTGAACAAGAAACAGCCTACGCTCAACCCCGGAATGGCCGCTGGGGTAAACAATGCCAAAACGCAAAGCGCCTCAGCGGCCCGAAACTGGATGGCAAAGGATGTCGAATTGGGAATCAGGGCATTTTGTAAATAAGTTAGTGCAACATAGGCTGCGGCGATCATTGCGCCATAGGTAATGTGTTTTGTTTTTTTGCGCATAGAAGTTCCCTTCCGGACGTAAAAAATGGGCGCAATGCGCCCATCCAAATCCCTAGTTTTATTTACCGACAGGATGGTTGCGAACTGTCCTATTGAATTTTGCTCTATTATAACGGAGATTATTCCGGATGTCAAGGCGAATTGATTGCTACGGCGGGGCGTCGAGGGCGCCGCCCCCTACAAGCTTCATCGTAGAAGCGGGCAGATGTGGGCATCCGCCCCTACAAAGGCCCCCTTGTGTAAAGGGGGCTGGCAAAAATCTTTGATTTTTGACTGGGGGATTGTAGCCCTTCGTCACATTACAACCCCTCCGCCCAGTGTGCGCACTGGGCACCTCCCCTTACACAGGGGAGGCTTGGGGCAGAAAAATACCGCCGGGGCTAAGCCCCGGCGGTTTTTATTGGAAATTAGTCTTCTACAGGTACAGAAACGTCAGTGTCTTCGGGAATAACACCTTCGCCTTCGCCGCCTTCAGTATCAGGCTTAACGTCGATGTTTTTGAAGTCCTCAGCGTACAGGCCGGTACCCAGGTCGAACCACTGGTCGAAGAAAGCCTTAGCTGCTTCCTGATTTGCAGCGTTGTCATCCCAGTTCTGGTCGATTTCAAACAGAACATCGTACAGGCTCCAAGCGTTGCCAGCCTGCTTGCCAACATTCTCGTTGTCAGCAACCAGGATATCAGCTGCGCCGTCGTCGTCCAGATCCAGCTCAATGTAAGCGTTGGCATAGATCTTCATCTTGCCGTACTCAGCATTCTTCTCTGCAGTACGGGTATCCTTGAAGATGCCGGTTACAGAGGAAGAAGTGGAGGTGACAGTGTGCTTCTCATCAGGAGTGAAGCTGGTCAGTACGGTGCGCTTGTCAGAGCTGTTCATTTCTGTGCCGGGCATATCCTTCAGGGACAGGATCATACCGTAAGCAGAGATCATTTTAGCCAGATATGCATCGCACTTGTACTCAGCATTGTAGCTCAGACCAGCCTTCTCAGTGTTCAGGTTCACACCGTTGACAGCCATGCTCAGAAGGTGAGCGGAGGT
>JAZQWQ010000067.1:0-7134 GCA_045632385.1 Faecousia sp. | reverse complement strand
CCGGCGAAATTCCGCCCCCAAGTCTGTATCATTGCTGATTTCTACCAAGTGCTGCATATAGCCCAAGATCTCATCGAAAGCATCTTTCCGGATGTAGGGATTTTGGGAATCGATCCCGGCTGCCGCAAACGCCTGCCCCACCTGCCGTCCGTCCATAATGCAACTATAGCCAATGCGGGGATTATTTTCATCGGCAGTATGTCTCACCCGATCTCCGGGGAACAGCACATAGCCTATGCCGGGCGCAATCGCAAACTCCGTGTCATTGATGATCACAGAGCCATATCCCTCGGTGCAGCATTCCAGCAGGTAGACATTTCGCACTGTAGGACCGCAACATTTACCGGCTCCGGGGGCATCCACCACGCAGCGGTACACAAATACATTTTCCGTATGTCTGTTAAAAAACTCGTTATTCATAGGGTGTCTCCCAGCAAATTGAAGAAAATTCCACGCTTTTTGTCTGTTGAATTTCTTAATATATATGGTATTATGATGATATAAGCTATTTTCAAATATAGCATATAGAATATTTAATTGCAAGTCATTTATAAAACCTATTTTGAAAGGAATGTTATTATGGCAAGAAAAGTCAGACTCGGTATGATTGGCATCGGCGCTTTCTCTAAAATTCACCTAAAGGGCGCGCTGCAGTGTGAAAATGCAGAGCTGGTTGCTCTGGCAGACTTCGACGAAACCCGTTTGCATCAGCACGACGAGGAATTCGGTCTGGGTCATCTGGATCACTATACAAACTATCACGAAATGCTGGCCCGTGACGATATTGAAGGTGTTATCGTCGTTACCAACGACCAGGCTCACCGTCAGCCCACCGTAGATGCCCTGATGGCCGGCAAGCACGTGTTGTGCGAGAAGCCTATGGCGCTTTCTATGGACGACTGCCGTGCTATGATCGAAGCAGAGAAGAAGTCCGGCAAGAAGCTGATGGTCGGTCAGATCGGCCGTTACACCACCTCCTTCAACGATGCCATTCGGCTGATTGAGGACGGCGAAATTGGCGAGATTTTCTTTGTTGAATCCGAGTACGCACACGATTATTCTCATATTCCTGGCTCTACCGGCTGGCGGAAGACCCCTGAGCGTCACGCGATTATCGGCGGCGGCTGTCACGCTGTTGACCTGCTGCGCCGCATTGCCGGCAACCCCACGGAAATCTCTGCCTATGCCAACCACAAGGTACTTACCGATTGGCCCGTGGACGACTGCACTGTCGCCATTATGAAGTTCCCCAACAATGTCATCGGCAAGGTGTTCTGCTCCATCGGCTGTAAGCGCAGCTACACCATGCGTACCTGCGTCTACGGCACCAAAGGTACTTTGATTTTCAACAGTAGCTCCATTGAATTGTACAAGGATCACTTCACCGACAGCCCCCTGTACACCAAGCTGTATGGCAACAAGGCACAGCATACTGTGAAAATTCCTGTACCCACCGGTCACAATGACCACAACACTAAGGGCGAAATCGGTGATTTCTGCGACAGCATTATCAACGATACCAACTTCCCCTGTACCGGCATTGAAGGCGCTGTGACTGCCTACGCTTGTATGGCAATCGTAGAGTCTGCCCGCACCGGTGAAAAGGTCATTATGGATTACGACTTTATGTAAAGATGAAACGCTCCGGCACATCGTGCCGGAGCGTTTGGTTTCTTTTATGTCAAAAATAAGTGGACAAACTCTATTTTTTCAGGTATAATTGCGGTGAGATTTCGAACAAGTGAGGTAACCTCTATGAATTATGACGTTCTGATTATCGGTGCCGGTCCCGGCGGTATTTTTTCGGCCTACGAACTGGTCAAGCGCGATCCCAATTTGAAGGTCGGTGTATTTGAAGCCGGCAACGAGCTGCACAAGCGGAATTGCCCCATTGACGGAGATAAGATCAAGGGCTGTATCAATTGCAAAAGCTGCTCAATTATGAGTGGTTTTGGCGGTGCCGGTGCTTTTTCTGACGGCAAATACAACATCACCAATGATTTTGGCGGTTCTTTGTATGCCTACATTGGCAAAGCAAAGGCATTGGAACTGATGCACTATGTCGATGAAATCAATATGGCTTACGGTGGCGAAGGCACCAAGCTTTATTCCACCGCCGGCAGCAAATTCAAAAAGCAGTGCATTCAAAATAATCTGCACCTGCTGGATGCCTCTGTGCGCCATCTGGGTACGGATATCAACTATGTGGTTCTGGAAAATCTGTATAACTTCTTGAAGGACAAAGTCACCTTCCATTTTAACACCCCGGTGGAGTCTTTGGAAATCGGTGAAGAAGGCTATCTGGTCCATTGCAACAAAGGTGTTTTCTCCTGCAAGCACTGCATTGTGTCCGTAGGTCGCAGCGGCAGCAAGTGGATGGAAACGGTCTGCAAGGATCTGGATATTCCTACCAAGAGTAACCGTGTGGATATTGGTGTGCGTGTAGAAATTCCTGCGGAAGTGTTCTCTCACCTGACCGACGAACTGTACGAAAGCAAGATCGTTTACCGCACAGAAAAGTACGGTGATCTGGTACGTACCTTCTGTATGAACCCCAAGGGCGCTGTGGTTAATGAAAACACCAATGGTATCATTACCGTTAACGGCCACTCTTACGAAGATCCGGCCAAGCAGACCAATAACACAAACTTTGCTTTGCTGGTTTCCAAGCACTTTTCTGAGCCTTTCAAGGATTCCAACGGCTACGGTGAGTCTATCGCCCGGCTGAGCAATATGTTAGGCGGCGGTGTCATCGTTCAGCGGTTTGGTGATTTGATCCGTGGTCGCCGTTCCAACCACGACCGGATGAATGATTCTTTCCTGGTACCTACCCTGAACGCGACCCCCGGCGATCTGTCTTTGGTGCTGCCGAAGCGTATTCTCGACGGCATTATTGAAATGATCTATGCCCTGGATAAGATTGCCCCCGGTACGGCCAACGACGACACGATGCTCTACGGTGTGGAAGTCAAGTTCTACAATATGGAAGTTGCCGTAGATGAGCACCTGATGAGCCGCCACGAAGGTCTGTACGTGATCGGCGACGGCAGTGGCATCACCCACTCCCTCTCCCACGCATCCGCCAGCGGTGTATATGTGGCAAGAAATATTACAAAATAAGCAAAACCCTCGCAGATTGCAATCTGCGAGGGTTTTTATTATTTGTGGTTATTGGAAAATACGTCCGCGACTTCGCTGATGGTGATGTAAGCCAAGGGGTCAATCTCGTGGACAAGTTCTTTCATCCGCACGATCTGATAGCGGTTGAGGACAAAGTAGATCATAGCCTTTTCCTTGTTGGAGTAGCCGCCCTTTGCATCCAGATAGGTTGCGCCGCTGCCAAAGATCTCACACAGCTTGCTGCAAACTTCCTGAGGCTGTTCCGTAATGATAATGGCGCATTTTGCTCTGTCCAGGCCGTCTACGATAAAGTCAATGGTCTTTAAGGCTGCGGCATAAGTAACGATAGAGTACAGCGGCAAGATCCAGCTTTTCAGCACCAAGCCGCACACAATGTAAAGCAGCACATTGTAAATCATCACAAAGGTGCCTACCGTAATGCCCAGGCGCTTTGCGAAGATCACCGCCATAACTTCAATGCCGTCCATTGCGCCCCCAAACCGAATAGCAATGCCGCTGCCGATACCGGAGATCACACCGCCAAACAGCGCGCAAAGAAGTAAGTCTGTGCCGGCCAAGGGTGAAGCAATGCTCACATCCACCGGCAGCACATCCGTAATCAGCCAGGCGCATACAGAATAAACGCAGACCGCATAAATTGCATAGATCGTAAAGACCCAGCCCTGCTTTCTCAAGCCGAATAAAAACAGCGGAATATTTAAAACGATCAGAAAAACAGATAGCGTTAAGTTCTGAGGTGTCAACTGGTCTAATAGAATAGACGTTCCGGAAATACCGCTGTCATATAAATTCACAGGCATCAAAAAGATCGTAATGCCGAAGGCATTTACGATGCCTGCAACTGTGAGCATTAAAAAGTTGGTAAATTTCATTTTCCCTCGCTGCATTCTTTTCCTCCAAATTTCAGTACTGTGTTCTTATGGACATTATACACCAGGACAAAGAAAATGGCAAGCAATCATAGAAACAGCCGCCAACGGCGGCTGTTTTCATCTGTTCGACAAATTGGAATTTAACCACCAGGGCGATAACCTTCCTCGCAGGAAACCGCCATTCCGTTTTCATCAAACGCAATAAAAAACAGAACTTCTGGTGAGGTTCCCAAGAATCCTACTTGCGGTTCTTTTATCGTATAACCACATCTACAGTTTTTATATAACCCATCTTCGCTTACAGGCATAAGAACACAATCAAAACGGCCATATTCTTTTTCTATTTCTGCAGACGATTTTCCTATGAATTGTTCTTCCTTATACTTGGCATTGCATCCTACAATGGATAGCAGAAATACGGCACAAACGAGAATTGCTGCTATTTTCTTTTTCATAGGATTACCTCCGCTCTATAAATTCAAGTTTTCCGCACTGGCGCGGAGCGCCCAAGGCTCCCTTGTGTAAAGGGAGCTGTCAAAAATCTTTTGATTTTTGACTGAGGGATTGTCTAACCGCAGCATCGATATACTCACAAACACCACGAAAATTACGCATAACCTCATTATTCGGAATACGAATTACAGTTAAACCATAGCCTTCTAAAAAAGCGGTACGATCTGTGTCTTTCTCTACATTGATTTCTTCGTAGTGTTGAGAGCCGTCCAGTTCGATTACCAGTTTCGCTTCAGCACTATAAAAGTCAGCAATGTACTTTCCTAGTACTTTTTGTCTGGAAAAACGAATAGAATATGTACGCAGAAAATCATACCACAAATGCCGTTCTTCTTTTGTCATTTCTTTTCGTAGATGCTTTGCGAAAGGTATTAACTGCTTATTATGCTTTGACTGCATGACAATCCCTCCGTCACGGCTTCGCCGTGCCACCTCCCTTTACACAAGGGAGGCTTTCGTGCGGTGCGTATCTGTTAGACAAATTGGAATTTGTCGAATTATTATTCCATATAAACAAGCAAAGCAATAATGTTCAATGGTTCTCCTTCTTTGCTGGGAGCCTTTACATCACGAAAAGTATATGTTACAACCTGACCAACACCATATGCATATGCATCATCACAAACCAACCAAACAACTTCACCGAAAGTAGCCTTATCCTTGTCTGAACCGGGAGATACTAATAATTTTCTGTCTGCGATTTCTTTGATTTTGCCATATCCCATACAATCTTCGTTGGTAGGATACTTGGATAAATCGACAGAGTATTTCACCTGTTCTGTATCTGCAGAAATATGCTTGTTACTGCATCCAACTATCCCGAGCGTACAGAATAATGCGACCAATAGTGCTACTATCTTTTTCATAGCAAAACCTCCTGTCAAATTCAAGTTTATCTAATTAAATTATAAACGAACGGCTTTACAAAAGCAAGTGCCGGGACAACTGCAAACATTGAACCCCTCCTCTATAAGTTGCAATATGCGGTAATGCGTGGTATAATGGCACCAATGAAAGAGAGGAATTTTGTATGAAAACGGTGCTTTTTGTGTGTCACGGGAATATTTGCAGAAGTCCTATGGCGGAATTTGTCTTAAAAGATATGGTCAAAAAAGCTGGGCTGACAGATTGGAAGATCGCCTCCTGTGCGGTCAGTCGGGAAGAGCTGGGAAACCCGGTATATCCCCCGGCACGCAGGGAACTGAACCGCCACGGCATTGCCTGTGACGGTCATCACGCACGGCAGATCACCCAGGCGGATGTTGACAGCTACGACCACATTTACTATATGGACAGCTCCAATGCCCGGTATTTAGACCGCCTTTTCCCCGGAGAAGCCAAGTTCCAACCCTTTTTATCCCGGAATGTGGCTGATCCCTGGTACACCGGTGATTTCACCCAGACCTGGCTGGACATTATGGAGGGCTGCACCCGGATTTTGGAGGAATTGCAATGATCGACCGAGAAAAATTGGAGCAGTTTCTTGCAGAACTGCCCCTCTACATATATCTGGATATTGACCCGAAAAGTTTGGAGTTTTCCGACAGAATCCGTTGGATCTGCGAAAATGAATGTCCTATGTACGGAAAAAGCTGGGCATGTCCTCCCGGTGTAGGTGAAGTTCCCACGTGCAAGGCAAGCTGCCTGTCCTACAAAAATTGCTTGCTGATTGGCACGATCACCGAGGTTTCTGACAGCGCAGACATTCAGGAAACCCTGGCGACCCGACCTGCCCACGAACAGATCACCAATCAGGTTCGGGATTACTTCGTTTCCCAAGGTGTTGTCCCCTATATTCTGTCCACGGAGGCCTGCGCTGAGTGTGCGCGCTGCGCCATTTTGGACGGTCAGCCCTGCCGGATGCCGGAGCGTATGCACCCCTGTGTGGAAAGTCACGGCATCAACCTGATCCCTACCTTGGAAGAAAACGGTCTTGATTTCTACTACGGGACTAATATTATCACCTGGTATTCCCTTTTGTTCTACAATGATTAAACTGTGTTTTTGACGGATCAGTGGAGGTTAAAGTGTCTTGTAACGCAAGATTTCCCCCTCATCCGTCAAAAATCAAGATTTTTGACACCTTCTCCCCGGGGAGAAGGCTTATAAAAGGTGTGTTGCAAAACGCAACACACCTTTTTCTTATTTCATCAGTTTGCAAATGAGCGATGCGTATTCTGCCGGGTCGGTCAAGGGCAGGTCAGCCAGAAGCTGTGCCTGACCGTACAGGAGTTTTGCGTAATCCTTCGCCTTTTCCGGGTCTTGCGCGGTGGCGATTTCCAAAGCCTTTACCGCCTCGTGCTCCGGATTCAGCTCCAAAATACGCTCCTCCGGGAAGGGCATATCCGGGTTCATACGCTTAAAGTACTTCTCCATCTCAAAGCTCATACCGGAAGCCGGGGTCATACACACAGGAATATTCCCAAGTTCGCCGTTAAGCTTTACTTCCTTGACAGTTTCTCCCAGAGTTTCTTTCAGGAAGTCCAGCGTGCCTTTCATCTTCTCCGCCTTATCTTCCAGGGCTTTCTTTTCCTCCTCGGTTTGCAGACCCAAATCCTCGGTGGCTGCATTACAGAAGGCTTTTTCGTCGTAAGTCATCAGGGTCTGG
>JAZQWQ010000066.1:0-6742 GCA_045632385.1 Faecousia sp. | reverse complement strand
AGCCAAAGAAGATGCACCGGTCCAAAAGCCTGAAACCCCATGCCCTCCGGTATTTTATCGTTGGTTACAAAAAACATTTTCATCACCCACGGGTACTATACCATATTCTGACAAAAAATGCACCCAAAATTATTTTTCATTTCGCAAAAAAACAAGAACAGACCCATTTAAAGGTCTGTTCTTGTTGGTACGGGCGACAGGACTTGAACCTGCACGGTTGCCCATTGGAACCTAAATCCAACGTGTCTGCCAATTCCACCACGCCCGCATTTTACAAATATTATAAAAATTATCTATATAGGAACCTGCGTGTCTGCCAATTCCCCCGTTTGCGGTACCCGGCAGAAACTGCGCCTGTCCTTGCAGGCTTGTTTCCTGCCGACCGCGGCACACACTTTTGCTCCGCTTCTTCTGCCACCGGCAGCGCGGAGCAACGTGGCCACGCCCGCATTTATTGAATTACTCACAAAATCGAAAGCATTTGGTCAAAATCCTTCAGCCGCCAGTTGCAGTCCAGGGTTTCCGGTGCAACTGCGCATACCAGGTGCGCCGTCAGAATGCCTGCATTGCGGGCGCTGCCCAGGTCACAGTCCCGGTCACCCACCATCACCGTTTCTTCCGGCTTCATATTGTACTTTTCCATTAAGTACAGCACCGCATCCGGGGCAGGCTTCCAGGCAAAATGCGCCGTGTCCTGCCCGATAATTTCCTGAAAATAGCCGTCCAGTCCGTATTTTTTCAGGAATGCGACGGTTTCTGCATATTTCCGGTGGGAGAAAATATAGCTCTGCCGTCCGGTGGCACGGATATGCTCCAGCACTTCCTGAACGCCATCAATGGGTTTTGCCCACAAATGGGCAATCGCCTTTTGATGATGGCGATTGTATGCTTCCAGCAGCTGCTCCGGGTCAAGACCGTATTTATCCGCATAATAGTTGCGCGCAGCGCCGATATTGTCCAGCATCAGGCGCATAGCCTCTGTGGGGTCACAATCGCAGCCATATTCCTGCAAAGCCAGCCGCAGGTTTTCGATGATAAGCGGATAGGTGTCAAACAGCGTCCCATCGAAGTCCCAGATAAAGCTACGGATATTCTGCATAGCACAAATTTCCTTCCCCATATTGTGGCTATTTTAGCACGACAAAAAATTTCTGTCAATGCGAAATCCAGGTTGTACGATCTTTTTTCTGTGATTTTTCTTGACTTTCCCGCGAACTATGAGTAGAATATATTCGGTATAGTGTACATTGCCAGATTTGGCATGTTTCATTTTATAACCCGGCAAAACCGAGGTTTGCGTTTATCGCCTGAGGGCGTTGATATGTGTAACATTTTACAATTGAACACCTGAGGCTGTTGCGTTCACCTCTATGTTTGCCTATTCTAAACAAGGAGGTGTGCTAAAGTTTATGGAAATGATGGACATTATTTATATTGTCCTTGGTGCCGTAGTCGGTCTGGTTATCGGTATTGTGATCGGTAACGCTATGCGCAAGCGCTTTGCTGAACGGGAAATCGGCAACGCAGAGCAAGAGGCTACCCGGCTGAACAACGAAGCCATCCGCAGCGGAGAAAGCCGCAAGAAGGAAATGCTTCTGGAAGCCAAGGATGAGATCCATAAATCCCGCACAGAGTACGAAAAAGAAGTAAAAGAACGTCGCGCTGAGCTGACAAAGCAGGAGCGTCGTCTGCAGCAAAAGGAAGAAACCCTGGATAAGAAGTCTGAAACCTTTGAAAAGAAGGAAGAAGAACTGGCCCGCCGCATGGCAGAAGTGGCCGCCGCCAAGGAAGAAGCCGAAGCTGTGAAGAAGGCACATCTGGCCACCCTGGAGCAGATTTCCGGTCTGAGCCAGGAGCAGGCTAAGCAGTTCCTTCTGAAGACCGTGGAGGAGGACATCCGCCACGAAACCGCTATGAAGATCAAGGAAATCGAACAGCAGATGAAGGACGAGGCTGACGAGAAGGCTCGGGAAATTATTTCCATCGCCATCCAGCGTTGCGCCGCCGACCACGCTGCAGAAGCAACTGTTTCTGTTGTGCCTCTGCCCAACGATGAAATGAAGGGTCGCATTATCGGCCGTGAAGGTCGTAACATTCGCACCCTGGAGACCATTACCGGTGTTGACCTGATCATCGACGACACACCGGAAGCCATTACCGTTTCCAGCTTTGATCCTGTCCGTCGGGAAATTGCTCGTCTGGCGCTGGAAAAGCTCATCGGTGACGGCAGAATTCACCCCACCCGCATTGAAGACTGCGTGGAAAAGGCCCGCAAGGATGTGGACCGCACCATTCGCGAGGAAGGCGAGCGCGCCTGCTTCGAGACCGGTGTTCACGGCCTGAACCCGGAGCTTGTAAAGATTCTGGGTCGTCAGAAGTACCGTACCTCTTACGGTCAGAACGTGCTGAACCATTCTATGGAGGTTGCCCACATTGCCGGTCTGATGGCCGCAGAGCTGGGTGTGGATGTGACCCTGGCCAAGCGTGCAGGTCTGCTGCATGACCTGGGTAAATCCATTGACCATGAGGTAGAAGGCAGCCACGTGCAGCTGGGCGCAGATCTGGCCCGGAAGTACAAGGAAAATCCTGTGGTTGTCAATGCCATTGAGTCCCACCACGGTGACGTAGAACCCAAGACCATTATCGCTGTTTTGGTACAGGCTGCCGATGCGGTTTCTGCTGCCCGTCCCGGCGCGCGCCGTGAGAATGTGGAAAACTACATCCGCCGCCTGCAGAAGCTGGAAGAGCTGACCGGCTCTTACCCCGGTGTTGAAAAGGCCTTTGCTATTCAGGCCGGCCGCGAGGTTCGTATTATGGTCAAGCCCGAAGAGGTTACTGAGGATAATATGATCATCCTGGCAAGAGATATTGCCAAGCAGATCGAGTCTGAGCTGGAATACCCCGGACAGATCAAGGTCAATGTTATTCGGGAAACCAAGGCTGTGGAATACGCAAAATAATCGAAGGCTCCCGAAGGTTATCCTTCGGGAGTTTTATTGCAAATATCGTAAATCGTATTGCAATTTGTAAACCCTTGTGCTATACTGATTGCAAACAGGAAAAGGAGATGTTTTCTATGTCCTATTGTGATATGCACATTGAAAAATACGAAAGATCCCTCATTGCGCCGGATATCCCGGAAGATTTTCACAGCTTTTGGGCGCAGATGGTAAAGCGCTCTGAGGAAAAGCCTATCACCTACACCCGGAAAGAGGTCAAGACCCCTTACTGCCTTTTGGATCTGTACGAGATCCGGTACTCTGCCGCAGATGATACGGAAGTGGTCGCCTGGTTCCAGGTTCCCAAGAACATCCCCGGAAAGAAGCCCTGCATTGTCCGTTTCCACGGCGGCAGCGGTCAAAAGGGTATCGCCTGGACCATCGTGGGAGCCGGTATGTGCTGCCTGATGATCGACGTCCGGGGTCAGGGTGGCGATACGGTGGATAACGGTGTTTACCATTCCGGCGGTGACTACAACCACGGTATGCAATCCGGTATTCTGGACAAAAACGAGTATTATCTGGGTAATGTGTACTTAGATGCCTACCGTGCTGTGGAAGTGGCTGCCCTTTTGGAGGAAGTTGATCCGGAGCGCATCGGTGTTTCCGGCGGTAGTCAGGGCGGCGGTATGGCGCTGGTCACGGCAGCTCTGAACAAGCGCGTCAAGGCAGCCGATGTCCACTGCCCCTCTTACACCTGCATACACAACCGGATGGAAAACCGCAGTGGTGTCATCGGCAGAATTACCGACTATATTTTCCGTCACCCGGAGCATCTGGAGCTGATCTGGGATAATGTGCGCTACTTCGACGGCCTGAACCATGCGCCGGACATTACTGTACCGACCTTTGTGGGCCTGACAATGGACGACAAGGTTTGTCTGCCCCAGTTTACTTACTCCGCCTATAAGGCGCTGAACTGCGAAAAAGAAATTCGTTACTATCCCTATTCTCCCCACTCCGGCCCCCATTACCAAATGCTGGATGTAATGTATTTCTTCCAGAAGCACTTATGATAGTTGCCCCCAAGAACAAATTGTGCTATAATCAGTACAATGTTTTCTTGGGGGCGTTATTTTTGAAGTACATAAAACAAATTCTGATCATTTTGCTTTTCTCCTTTCTGGGAGAATTGTTGGCAAAGGCAATCCCGCTGCCAATCCCTGCGGCTATTTATGGCTTTATTCTGCTGTTTTTGTCCCTGTTTATTGGGCTTGTAAAGGAGTCGGACATTTCTGAAACCGCAAGCTTCCTGATTTCCGGTATGGGGATTTTGTTTGTCGCCCCGGCTGTGAATATTTTGTCCTATTTTGGACTGATCGCCCCGGCTTTGGTGCCGATCTGCATCATTGTGGTCAGTTCCACCTTTGTGGTATTCGGTGTGTCCGGTCTTGTGACCCAGGCATTTTTGAAAAAGGGGGACAAGAACGATGGCTGAGTTTTTGGAAGGGCTTTCCCTGTTTCCTTTGGCGCTGACCTTTGGGGCTTATCAGGTGGGCTTATGGTGTCAGAAAAAGTGGAAAACACCGCTATTGAACCCCATTTTGATCTCCGTTGTGCTGATTATCTGCTTTGTGCTGCTGTTTGACATTGATTTGGCTGTCTATCAAGCCGGCACTGCCGGCATCTCCTGGCTGCTGACCCCGGCGACGGTCTGTCTGGCGCTGCCCCTTTACAAGCAAGTCAAGGTTCTGAAAAAGCACCTACCTGCAATTTTTGCCGGAATTCTTGCCGGAACAGTGACAAGTCTTGTGTTTGTTTTTGCGTTATGTAAACTCCTTAGCTTAGACAATGCCCTGACCATCTCTATGCTTCCCAAGTCGATCACCACCGCCATTGGTATGGTTTTGTCAGAACAATCCGGTGGTTACGGTTCTTTGACCGCCGCTTCTATTATTGTGACCGGCATTTTGGGCAGTTTGTTTGGGTCTTTGTTATGTAAACTATTCAGGCTCACAGATCCCATCGCCCAGGGTGTTGCTCTTGGAACTGCCTCTCACGTGGTCGGCACCTCCCGGGCCAACGAGCTGGGAGAACTCCAGGGTGCGGTCAGCAGCCTTTCCCTGGCCATTGCCGGCATCCTCACCGTTATTCTGTTTCCTCTGGCGCTCACATTCCTGTAAAACATTGTCAGACTACGAATAAAGGACGCATTGCAATCTGCAATGCGTCCTTTTGGTGTTTTTTCTTATTTTACAGTGTTGGTGGAACGGAGGGTGACGTCGTGGGCGCCGCCTTCCACGATGGAAACGGAGGAAACCAGGGTCAGCTTGGCATCTCTCTGCAGGTCGGGGATCGTAGTCACACCGACATTACACATAGTGGACTTGACCTTGTAAAGGCTGGCTTCCACGTTATCGTGGAGAGAGCCTGCGTAGGTGACGTAAGAGTCAACACCCTCTTCGAAGTTCAGCTTGGTCTTGCCGCCCAGGTCATAGCGCTGCCAGTTCCGGGCACGGTTGCTTCCTTCGCCCCAGTACTCCTTCATATAAGCGCCGTTTACCATCACCTTCTGGGTGGGGCTTTCGTCGAACCGGGCAAAGTAACGACCCAGCATCATAAAGTCCGCGCCCATAGCCAGAGCCAGGGTCATATGGTAATCGTGAACGATACCACCGTCGGAGCAGATGGGCACATAGATGCCGGTCTCCTTGAAGTACTCGTCACGGGCTGCGGCAACTTCGATCAGGGCAGTAGCCTGTCCGCGGCCGATACCCTTGGTCTCACGGGTAATACAGATAGAACCGCCACCGATACCGACCTTGATAAAGTCTGCGCCGGCCTTTGCCAGGAACATAAAGCCGTCACGGTCCACCACGTTACCTGCGCCGATCTTCACGCTGTCGCCGTACTTTTCACGAACCCAGGCAATGGTATTTGCCTGCCAGCAGGTGTAGCCCTCGGAGGAGTCGATACACAGCACGTCTGCGCCGGCTTCCAGCAAAGCGGGAATACGCTCGGCATAATCACGGGTATTGATACCTGCGCCCACCAGATAACGCTTCTGGTCATCCAGCAACTCCAGGGGGTTTGCCTTGTGGGCAGCGTAGTCCTTACGGAATACGAAATACATCAGGTGATCGTCTGCATCCACGATGGGCAGGCTGTTCAGCTTGTGATCCCAGATAATATCATTGGCTTCTTTCAGGGTGGTATCTGCAGGTGCGGTGATCAGCTTTTCACGAGGGGTCATAAAGGTAGAGACCTTTTCGTTGCCCTCCATACGGCTGACACGGTAGTCGCGGCCGGTAACAATGCCCAGCAGCTTTCCGGTAGCGGTGCCGTCGTCGGTGATGGCCACGGTAGAGAAGCCATTTGCTTCCTTCAGGGCCAACACGTCCTGCAGCGTGGCATCGGGGGTCAGGTTGGAAGCGGAAACCACAAAGCCAGCCTTGTGACCCTTTACCTTGGTAACCATAGCCGCCTGGGAAGCGATGGACTGAGAGCCGAAAATGAAGCTCAAGCCGCCTTCCTTTGCCAGGGCAATGGCCAAAGTATCATTGGAAACGGACTGCATAATTGCAGAAACCATAGGAATGTTCAAAGAAATTGTCGGTTCTTCTTCACCCTTGCGATACTTGGTCAGGGGTGTGCGCAGAGAAACCTTATCCGGAACGCAATCCTCGGAAGTGTAACCGGGGATCAACAGGTACTCACTAAATGTACGGCTGGGTTCGGAAAAATAGTGTGCCATAAATATTCCTCCTGTAAAGATAAAATGGATATAATCTTGCATTATATTA
>JAZQWQ010000065.1:0-4168 GCA_045632385.1 Faecousia sp. | reverse complement strand
TCAGCCCGGGGCGGTTACACGGCTGTATGTACAATGCCGAATTTGAACCCTGTTCCGGATAGTGCTGAAAATTTGCAAAAACAGCTGGACTTAATATCCAACGCTGTGATCCATGTATATCCCTATGGCGCCATTACTGTTGGACAAAAAGGTGAATGCTTGGCAGAGCTGGATGCAATGGCAGAACAGGTAATCGCTTTTTCTGACGATGGCCGTGGTGTGCAAAGCGATGCGATGATGCGCCAGGCTATGGAGCAGGCCAAAAAGCTTGGTAAGATGATCGTCGCCCATTGCGAGGTCAACAGCCTTTTGCGTGGCGGCTATATTCACGATGGCGAATATGCACGGCTGCATGGCCATAAAGGTATCTGCAGCGCAAGTGAATACGAGCAGATCGCAAGAGATCTGCAACTGGTGGAAGAAATCGGCTGCAAGTATCACGTCTGCCATATCTCCACCAAAGAAAGTGTAGAACTGCTTCGTACGGCCAAAAAGCGTGGTGTGGACGTGACTTGCGAAACTGCGCCCCATTACCTTGTGATGAATGATATGGATCTGCAGGAGGATGGTCGTTTCCGTATGAACCCGCCTATCCGCAGTGAAGAGGACAGAAAAGCCCTTTTAGAAGGTGTGCTGGACGGTACGATCGATATGATTGCAACGGACCACGCACCCCACAGTGCTGAAGAAAAGTCCAAGGGCTTACCCGGCAGCGCTTTTGGTGTGGTCGGTATTGAAACCGCATTCCCGGTACTGTACACGCATTTGGTAAAAACTGGTATTTTTAGCCTTGAGAAGCTGATGGACTTGCTGGTATTTAATCCCAGACGTCGGTTTGATATTCCTCTTGGGGAGGACTATACTGTCTGGAATTTGGAAAAAGAAATCGTTGTTGACCCTGATGATTTCTTGTCTATGGGCAAAGCAACACCCTTTGCCGGCTGGAAGCTGTTTGGTCAGTGTGTCCTGACTGTCTGCGACGGCAAGATCGTTTACGAAAAATAAATTCAGGAGGATTTTTAAATATGGCTAAAAGAACGGATATTAAGAAAGTACTGATTATCGGCTCTGGCCCTATCGTGATTGGTCAGGCGGCAGAGTTTGACTATGCTGGTACGCAGGCATGTCTTGCCCTGAAAGAAGAAGGTTATGAGGTAGTTCTGTGCAACTCCAACCCTGCAACTATTATGACGGACACCACCATTGCGGACAAGGTCTATATGGAGCCTCTGACACTGGAGTATATTGCAAAAATTCTCCGCTATGAGCGTCCGGATGCGATTATCCCCGGTCTGGGCGGTCAGACCGGCCTGAATCTGGCTATGCAGCTGGAGAAGAAGGGCGTTTTGAAAGAGTGCGGTGTGGAACTGTTGGGTACCAGCAGCGCATCAATTGAGCGCGCTGAGGACAGAGATCTCTTTAAGCAGATGTGCGAGCAGATCGGTGAGCCTGTTATTCCTTCTGAGATTACTTACTCTATTGAGGAGGCAAAACAGGCAGCATTGCGTATAGGTTATCCTGTTGTTCTGCGTCCTGCCTTTACTCTGGGTGGTACCGGTGGCGGCTTTGCCTACAATGAGGAAGAACTGGTGGAAGTGGGTATGAATGCGTTCAAGCTTTCCCCAGTACATCAGGTTTTGGTCGAGAAGAGCGTTAAGGGTTACAAGGAAATCGAGTTTGAGGTTATGCGCGATAGCAACGACCATGCGATCACCATCTGTGGTATGGAGAACATCGATCCTGTTGGTGTCCATACCGGTGACTCTATCGTGGTTGCACCCATTATGACTCTATCTGACCACGATAAGAAGATGCTTAACGATTCTGCAATTAAGATCATTCGTGAGCTGAAGATCGAGGGCGGTTGTAATGTGCAGTTTGCACTGCATCCACACACCAGTGAGTACTACCTGATCGAGGTTAACCCCCGCGTTTCCCGTTCTTCTGCGTTGGCTTCCAAGGCTTCCGGCTATCCTATTGCCCGTGTTACCGCTAAGATTGCTATGGGTATGGCTTTGGAGGATATTGTCATTGCCAACACCAACGCAGCATTTGAGCCTGTGTTGGACTACGTGATTGCTAAGCTGCCTCGTTTCCCCTTCGATAAGTTTACCGCAGCATCCAATCTGCTGGGTACCCAGATGAAGGCCACCGGTGAGGTTATGGGTATCGGATCTAATCTGGAAGAGGCTTTGCTGAAAGGCATTCGCTCCCTGGAGATCGGCGCAAACCACATCTACCACAGCAAGTTTGACAATATGTCTGATGATGAGATTTTGGCTTATATCCGCCAGTTCCGCGACGATAACATTTTTGCCATTGCAGAATTGCTGGCACGAGGTGTAACTGTCGAGCTAATTCATCAGATCACCCAGATCACGCCCTTCTTCCTGGAGTCTATTAAGCGTATCGTGGATATGGAAGAAACCCTGAAAGCCAATCCTCAGGATCTGGCTACCTTGACAGCCGCCAAGAAGATGGGATTCAGCGATAAATATGTTGCCCGTATGTGGAAGTGTACCGAGCGGAACGTATTTGATTTCCGTAAGAAGCACAATTTGTTCCCTGTGTTCAAGATGGTGGATACTTGCCACACCGGTGCATATATTCCGTATTTCTACTCTTCCTACAACGGAGAGAATGCTTCTGTTTTGACCGATAAGAAGAAGATCGTTGTGCTGGGTGCTGGCCCGATTCGTATCGGTCAGGGTGTGGAATTTGACTACTCTACCGTGCACGCTGTGACTACTATTAAAAACTCCGGCTACGAAGCCATTATTATCAACAATAACCCCGAAACGGTTTCTACTGACTACACCACTGCAGATAAGCTGTATTTTGAACCGCTGACTCCGGAAGACGTGATGAACATCATCGAGTTTGAAAAGCCTGAGGGTGTCATTGCCTCCTTGGGTGGTCAGACAGCCATTAACCTGGCTCAGCCTCTGCTGGACTTCGGTGTTAAGATTATCGGTACTGATTGTGCAGCTATTGAAAAGGCAGAAAACCGTGATAGCTTTGAGAAAATCCTTTCTGAGCTGAACATTCCCCAGCCTAAGGGCAAGGCAGTTACTAAAATTCAGGATGGTATTGATGCTGCAGCAGAAATTGGCTACCCTGTTTTGGTGCGTCCCAGTTTTGTTCTGGGTGGTCGTGCTATGCAGATTGTGGCTAACGAGGCACAGCTGCGCCATTATCTGAAGACCGCTGTTGAGATCGACGAAGACAAGCCTGTGTTAGTGGATAAGTATATTCAGGGTAAGGAAGTGGAGGTCGATGCGATCTGTGATGGTATCGATGTATTCGTTCCCGGCATTATGGAGCTTGTTGAGCGTACTGGCGTTCACTCCGGTGACTCTATGAGCGTTTACCCCTGCTTCTCCATCTCGGATAAGGTCAAGGGCATTATCCTGCAGTATGCGAAGAAGTTGGGCTTGGGTATTGGAATTGTTGGTCTGTATAACATTCAGTTCATTGTGGATCAGGATGATAATGTGTTTATCATTGAGGTCAACCCTCGTTCTTCCCGTACTGTGCCGTTCCTGAGCAAGGCAACCGGCTATAGCCTGGCTGATATTGCTACGGAGGTCATTTTGGGCAAGAGCCTGAAAGAACAGGGGCTGTTTGGTATTTATCCGGAGGAGAAGAAACGCTGGTATGTGAAAGTACCTGTGTTCTCCTTCAATAAGCTGCGTGGTTTGGATGCATACCTATCTCCGGAAATGAAGTCTACCGGCGAAGCAATCGGTTATGACGACAAATTGAACCGCGCTATGTTTAAGGCACTGCAGGCCTCTGGTATGCATCTGCAGAATTATGGCACTGTCTTTGTCACTATTGCAGACAAGGATAAGGAGGAGGCGTTGCCTCTCATCCGCCGCTTCTACAATTTGGGCTTTAATATTCAGGCTACTGTTGGTACTGCGCAATTTTTGAAGTCCAATGGCATCCGCACCCATATTTTGGGTAAGATTAGCGAGGGTAGTGAGGAGATCCCCGACGCACTGCGTCAGGGTCACATTGCTTACGTGATCAACACCAGAGATCTGGGCAGCAGCGATACCAACAATGATGGTCACCAGATCCGTCTGTTGGCAACGGAAAACAACGTGACGATCTTTACCGCGCTGGATACCGTTCGCGTGTTGTTGGACGTTTTGGAAGAAAC
>JAZQWQ010000064.1:0-4940 GCA_045632385.1 Faecousia sp. | reverse complement strand
ATAATGAGGTTTTATAATGGATATGCATTGTGCTATTTATGCCTTTGATTTCTCCGGAACGCCTGTGGCTTGCCGGGAGTTTGGAAAAGGCCGCATTAACAGCACCTATATGATCGATACAGATGCAGGAAAGACTTATGTACTGCAACTGATCAATAAAAACGTCTTTAAGCATCCGGATAAGCTGATGGAAAATGCCAGCGCAGTTACCAACTTCCTGCTGGAGCATACGTTGGGCGATTACACCACCTTGCGCTACATGCCGGCAAAAACCGGCCTTTACTATCATATCGATGAAAATGGCAAATATTGGCGCTTGTACGAATACATTCCCGGCATCGGTTTGGATGCGCCGGATTCAGAAGAAGATCTGTATCAGTGCGCCCTGGCTTTTGGCTGGTTCCAGAATTTGCTGGCTGACTTCCCTGCCGATTCTCTGCACGAAACCATCCCCAATTTCCATAACACCATTGACCGGTACGCCCAGTTCCATAAGTCTATCGCATTGGACGTAAAAGGCCGTGCCGCCGAAGTGCAGAAGGAAATTGACTATCTGCTGTCAAAAGAAGAAATTGCCGGCACCATTCAGCGCGGTTTGGATGACGGCACGTTGCCGTTACGTGTGACCCACAATGATACCAAGCTCAACAACGTGCTGATGGACCCCAAGACCCACAAGAGCGTGTGCGTCATTGACCTGGACACGGTTATGCCCGGCTCCAGCCTGTTTGACTACGGCGATTCTATCCGCTACGGCGCAGCCATCGGTGGCGAAGATGCGGAAGATCCCAGTATGGTTTCTTTGGATCTGCGGCTTTTTGAAGTATATACCAAGGGCTATCTGGAAGCCGTCACCCGGCTGACCACAGAAGAGATCGATTTGCTCCCCTTGAGCGCTATGATTATGACCTGGGAGCTGGCTGTCCGTTTCTTGAAGGACTATCTGGACGGAGATGTGTACTTTAAGATCTCCGATCCCAAGCACAATTTGATGCGCGCCAGAAACCAGATTGCTCTGGCCAAGGATATGGGTAAGAAATTGCCGGATATGATCCGGATCGTAGAGAGGTTACGAAAAAAATAAGGAGTGTGCATTATGCTGTATCAAGATGTGGAATTTCAAATGAACCACCCCCCGAAGCTGGATCCGGACTTTGTTCCCTTCGGTATGTGGTGCCAAGGATATTTGCAGGGCGCGACCAAGCCCATCGCCATCGCCATTGAACGCAACGACGGCAATATCTCTGTTCGTCACACTTTTATCCACGGCACAGAAGAAAAGGTGCGCCTGGACTATCGGTATGTGGAAAGAACCGTAAAGTTTATGCTGTGGTCTATCGGCGGCTTCCGGGTATATATCTGCGGCTGCGACAAAATTGCCGATGTGGTACGTCAGGACTACAGTGCCATCGGTCGCCGTGCTTTTGATGCAGATTTCTTTGAAAAATTGTATGAGCGTCCCCTGGAGATCGTTTCCTGCGCTTTGGAGGACTGCCCCAAGGCAAACGAGAATCCCCGTCCCATCGGCGGTCATTTGAACGGCTGCCGCATTGGTTTTGATGCCGGCGGATCTGACCGTAAGGTTTCTGCTGTTATTGACGGTGAGTGTGTTTATTCTGAGGAAGTGGTTTGGCTGCCCAAGGTCAATCCCGACCCCAACTATCAGTACGAAGGCATCCTGGACAGCTTCCGTACCGCCGCTTCCAAGATGCCCCGGGTAGACGGCATTGGCGTTTCCTCTGCCGGTGTGTTCGTAGGCAATGCGCCGATGATCTCCAGCATTTTCTACTGCGTTCCCAGAGAGCGTTGGGACGAGGTCAAGACCGTGTTTGATCGGGCCGCTGCCGAAATCGGCGATGTACCCATCGTTGTTGCCAACGACGGTGACGTTTCCGCCCTGGCCGGCGCTATGGGTATGAATGTAGGCTCGATTATGGGTCTTGCTATGGGTACCAGTGAGGCTGTCGGCTATGTAGACGAAAATAAGTACGTGCTGGGCTGGATTAACGAGCTGGCCTTTGCCCCTGTGGATATGTTCCAGAATGCAGAACTGGACGAGTGGTCCAAGGATAACGGTGTAGGCTGTAAGTACTTCTCCCAGGACGCTGTTATCAAGCTGGCGCCCAAAGCCGGTATCGAATTGGATCCTAAGCTGACTCCGGCTGAAAAGCTGAAGGTGGTACAGGGCCTTATGGAAGCTGACGACGAAAGAGCCCAGGCTATTTTTGAAACCATCGGCGCATATCTGGCATATGCTGCTGTGCAGTATAGCCAGTTCTACGATATTAAGCATCTGATGCTGCTGGGCAGAGTTATGTCCGGCAAGGGCGGCGATACTATTCTGCGTGTCTGCCGGGAAATTCTGGCAGATGAGTTCCCGGAAATTGCCGCAAAGCTGGAAGTTATGCTTCCGGATGAAAAGACCCGCCGTTTGGGTCAGTCCGTTGCCGCTGCAAGTTTGCCTGAATGCTAAGAGGTGAGAACTGTGTTTTATAAAAACGCAAGAATTTTTACAAAGGATTTTACCTTTCAAAACGGTGGCTTTGAAGTAGACGAAAACGGCTGCTTTCAGAACGTGCTGGGTGACATCCCGGCCGATGCCGTAGATCTGCAGGGCGCTACTGTCATTCCGGGTCTTGTGGATGTACATATCCACGGCGCTATGGGCTACGACTTCTCCGACGGTGATATTGCCGGTGTGAAAGCCATGGCTTCCTATCTCGCCAAAGAGGGTATCACTGCGTTTGCCCCGGCTTCTATGACCCTCCCCTACGAAACGTTGGAGAAGGCCTATGCCACTGCTAAGGATTTTACCAAGTCGGCTGTCGCAGACTGCGCCCGGCTGATGGGTATTCATATGGAAGGCCCTTACTTCTCTGAGAAGAAAAAGGGCGCGCAGAATGGTGCTTACCTGAAGACCCCGGATTTTGCAGGCTTCGAAAAGCTGTACAAGGATTGCGACGGTCTGATCGCCATTGCCGACGTTGCGCCGGAGCTGCCCGGTGCAGAAGAATTCGTTCGGCAGGCAAGCAAGCTTTGCACCGTATCCGTGGCCCACACGGATTCTGACTACGACCACGCAAAGGCCGCTTTCTCCGCCGGTGCGACACACCTGACCCACTTGTTCAACGCAATGCCCGGTATCCATCATCGCACCCCCGGTGTCATTCCTGCCGCTGTGGAAAACAAGAACGTCCGTGCAGAGCTGATCTGCGACGGTATGCACGTACATCCCGCTTCTGTGCGACTGGCCTTTTCCATGTTCGGCGCAGACAGAATGGTGCTGATCTCTGATGCACTGCGTTGCCTGGGCATGCCCGACGGTGAATATGAATTGGGCGGACAGCAGGTATTTTTGTCTAACAACCTTGCAAAGCTTGCCGACGGAACGGTCGCCGGTGCTGCTACCAACTTGTATGCCGGTATGTGCAATGCAATGGCCTTTGGTATTGGGGAAGCTGACGCTGTCCGGGCGGCTACCTACAATCCGGCTTGCGCCATCGGTGCAGACAAGAAAATCGGCTCTATCGAGAATGGCAAGCTGGCAGACTTTATTGTATGCTCTGCCGATTACACCCAAAAGCGTGTCTTCCTCGGCGGAAACGAATTATAAAAAATCAGGCTGTTGCCTCCGGGCAACAGCCTTACTTATGGAGAAAAACTATGAACCGTTTGATTGGGGATCGGGCGTTTTATAAACGCGTATTCGCCATTGCCCTGCCCATTATCCTGCAAAACCTTATCACAAATTTTGTTTCGATGCTGGACAACATTATGGTTGGTCAGCTGTCCACCGCCCAGATCGGTGCGGTGACCATTGCCAACAATAATTTGTTTTTTATTTTTAACCTGTGCCTTTACGGCGCTGCCGCCGGCGCAGGCATTTTTACCACTCAGTATTACGGCTCAGGCAACAACGAGGGCATCCGTCACAGCTTTCGCTTTAAGCTCATTGCCTGCCTGACCGTAGCGCTCCTCGGCTCAGCCATTTTCTTCTTTGCCGGCGAAACGCTCATTTCCCAATACCTGCAAGGTGAAGGTGACCCTGCTTTGGCAGCGGAAACCCTCCGCCACTGCAAGGAATATGTGCTGATCATGCTCATCGGTATGTTCCCCTTTGCCCTGACCAATGCCTATGCCGGTACGCTTCGGGAATGTGGACATCCTATGGTGCCGATGCTTGCCGGTCTTGCGGCGATGGGTATAAACTTAGTTGGCAACTACGTCCTGATTTTCGGTCACTTAGGTCTGCCGGCGATGGGTGTGACCGGTGCCGCGCTGGCTACCGTCATTTCCCGTTACGCAGAGTTTTTGATCGTGGCGATCTGGATGCACACCCACAAGAAAGAATGTCCCTACGGAGTTGGCCTTTACCACAGCCTGTACATTCCAAAAAAGCTGCTTCGCTCCATTTCTGCCCGGGGCATTTTGATCATTGTCAACGAGGGTGGTTTTGCTTTGGGCCTTGCATTACTCAACCAAAGCTATTCTTACTGCAGCCTGGATGTTGTCCCGGCCCTGAGCATTTCTACCACCTTTTATAATGTGGCTGCCGTGGCATTTCATTCTTTGGGCAACACCGTGGGTATCATCACCGGACAAATGTTGGGTGCAAATCTTCCGAAAGAAGAGATCCGGCGGGATAACACCCGGCAAATTGCCCTGTCTATGGCTTCCGGTATTTTGTTTGGACTTGTCAGCGTTGCGCTGTCCGGGGTGTTCCCCCAAATCTACAACACAACCGACTCTGTGCGGCATTTGGCGAAGTGGATGATCATTTTTGCCGGTGTAGCTATGCCTATTCAGGCATACTTCTTCCCGGTGTATTTTACCCTGCGCTCCGGCGGCAAGACCATATCTGCCTTTGCCATTGACTGCGGCTCGCTGTATCTGTTAAGTATTCCTCTGGCATTTATCTGCAGCCGTTACACAAACCTTTC
>JAZQWQ010000063.1:0-3381 GCA_045632385.1 Faecousia sp. | reverse complement strand
CTATCAGTGGAACGACTCAGAAAATGCCGGCTTTACCACCGGTAAGCCCTGGCTGGAGGTCAACCCCCGGTACAAGGAAATCAATGTGGTCGCTGACCGGGCAATGGAAAACTCCATTTTTGCCTATTACCAGAAGCTGATTGCTATGCGCAAGGAAAACCCGGCAATTATCAACGGCACACTGGAAATGCTCCTGCCGGAGCATCCGGAAGTGGTAATGTACTTAAGAAAATCCTGCCGCCAGACCCTTTTGGTGGTGTGCAACTTCTCCGGCAAGGAAATCCGGGCAGAATGGCCCGAGGAAGTTTCTTCTCACGGCTGGCAGAGAATCCTCACCAACCGGGAAGATTCCGCCCCCTCTCTGGAGCGCAGCCGCTGGCTGCCCTGGGAAGCAGAGGTTTATGAATTAAGCTGCTAAACAAGAAAAAGCACTTGCTTTCGCAAGTGCTTTTTTGGTTATTCTTTACCACTCTGCTGTTGAACTTGTTCGATAGCGAACTGAAAAAAATTCAAAAACATTTCCAAAAGGTTCATAATATGTTGCTGTGCCCAAGGAAAATTCTTCCGGTTTTTCAAGCGAGACCGGTGAACTGTCACACACTACAACATAGTCATTATCCAGTTTCAAGATATAATGCAGCTGCAAATTTCCTTGTAAAAAGCTAACTCCCAGCCATGCTGCTTTACAATTTTCCCGAAACCATTTCGCATCCATTTTGACACGATTTGTACTTTGTGTCCAAACGGTATCCTCCGGGAACAAATCATCAAAATTCTGCTTTGTCAGCGAAATTTTGCAAATAACTTTTGCATCAGAAACCACATTGTTCATTCGTCCACTATATCGCAAAACATTTCCATCCAATGTCAAGCAGCTTGTAGGTACGTCGGATAATACAAAGCTCAGAAAATATGTATGAAGATATCCGTGAAACCGATAGCTTCGCCCAAAGGTCTGCAAGTACGGAACAGTATGATGAAAGGCATAGCCGAGAAACAGTATTGCCACTACAGTCATCGTCAAAATTTTTGTTCGTAACTTTTTCATCTGCAATCCCTCCGTTTCGGCTTTTCTGCTTTTATTATAGTACGGTTTTGGGGATTGGTCAAGATATGGGAACCTCCGGTTCGATTCGTTGGCACCAAAAAAAGAGCACCCCAAAGGGCAGCACTGCATAGTGCTGCCCAATTTCTTTCCTTCGTTTCGTGATTGTGCCGGCAGTCCTGTTGCGGTGCCCGGTGTCCTCGTTGGCGACGATGCGCCTTCCTCGTTCACCGACCGCTGCCACTCGCTCCCCTCCCTGTATCCGCCCCCGGCGGCGGTCGGGTCGCTCCCCGAAATCGAACCTGCGGTTCGATTGGTTGGCACCAAAAAAGAGCACCCCAAAGGGTGCTCTTTTTTGGTGCCGGCAACCGGAATCGAACCGGTACGGATTATTAGTCCGAGGGATTTTCTTACCACTATAGCTTTCGCTACCCAAATGGTTTGTGGTCTGGACCATGCCTTCACCTGTTCTAGGTGGTCAGTGTCTGGCCTCTACACCTTCCAAGTGTACACTTGGCTTGGCTCGGCGTTGCCACTATCAAAGGTTTCACCGAATTTACTGACATTCAGTGTAGTCATCCCTGACTACCTGCTCTATTCTTTGACCGATAGTTTGTTTGTAACGAATGGCAATTGGGGCAACACATCAGCAAATTGCTGAGCTGATGATTTCTGGAATTCCCGTCTATGTGATGCAATTCACAGGGTGTGAACGTATCGGAGGGATCCCGCTTTTCTGCCCAGCCGCAAATCTGGCACTTATCCTCCAGATATCCTTCACGTATAAGCCGTTTTTTCAGCTTATAGGTTTCGTAATCCGGATATTTACCTGCCAGGATGTCCTTGGTCGCAATCACTTGCGGTCTGCGCTTTGGTACGCCTTTTCCGCTGGGATTTGTACTGTAGCACCCCAACCTGACAGCGTGACGCTTAAAGGTATTAAAGTGCATACCCAACTCCCGGGCGGCTTCTGCCATTGTCAAAGAATTTTGGCACACTGCAATAAAGACCTGCTCGTTAAACTTCTTCATAGCGTTTAATCTCCTGAACTTTATAGCAAATGCCCGTTAAAGTCCCTTGTGTCTACCTATTCCACCATGCCGGCGTGGAACTTATAGTAGCATACTTTTTCCCGTCCGTCAAGTAAAAGCGGTTGCATTAAAGGAGAAACTTTGCTACAATATTCGCAAATACAGGAAGAGGTGGTTTTTTTGAAAACCTTACTTCAGAAAAAAAGACTTCCGGAACTGAAATCCCGGGAAGAAATACTGGATATTTTGCAATCGCAGGTATATGGGTATCTGCCGGAAAAGCCTGCCTGTGTGCAATTTGAGGTGGTGCGGGAAAATGCCATTCCAAATTTCTGCGCCGGCAATGCCCGGTGTACCCGACTGCAGGCCAATTGCAGCTTTGCGGATGGAAAAACCTTCTCTTTCCCCTTTCAGCTTACATTACCTGTAGCAGAGGGCAAGCATCCCTTTTTCGTTTTTGTCAGCTTTGCCGGGGAAAATCCCAATAAGTATCTGCCCACGGAAGAGCTGATTGACGGTGGCTTTGCTGTGCTGCATTTTGACTATCAGGATGTGGCTGCCGACAGCGACGACTTTACCAAAGGTCTGCCCGGTGTCTATTTTGATGGCAGAGAAAGAACCGCCTCCGACCCGGGTAAAATTGCTTTTTGGGCCTGGGCTGCGCACCGGCTTATGGACTATGCACAGACCCGGGATGATGTGCTGGATCTCAGTCGGGGCTGCGTTTGCGGTCACTCCCGGTTGGGCAAAACCGCCTTGCTGGCAGCTGCCACCGATCCACGTTTTGCCTACGCCTATTCCAACGACTCCGGCTGTTTGGGCGCGGCCATCGCCCGGGGCAAAGCCGGTGAAACTACCGAAAAAATCTACAACCGTTTCCCCTACTGGTTCTGCCCCAACTTCGCCGCCTGGGCAGAAAAAGAGGAGGAAATGCCCTTTGACCAGCATTATCTTCTGGCCTGTATTGCCCCAAGAAAGTTACTGGTAGGCAGCGCCTCTGAGGATATCTGGGCAGATCCGGTTGCCGAGCAGCTGGGGGTAATGGCTGCTGCCCCCGCTTTTGGTACTACGCTGGACTTCGAAAAGCCGGCTGAGATTGGAGAAGCTTTCCTTTCCCAAATTCCCGGCTATCACCTGCGTAAGGGCAGCCACTATTTCAGTCGCCACGACTGGCATCGGCTGATGGAATTTATCCATTTACACAGTTAAAAAAACGTCCCGGAATGTTAGCGTTCCGGGACGTTTTTTATTATCAGAAGCCTTCTTGCACACCGCGCAGGAATGCCCGGGTCTTCTCGCTTTGGG
>JAZQWQ010000062.1:0-4366 GCA_045632385.1 Faecousia sp. | reverse complement strand
GGATTGGTCAGCACACTCCAAATGTAATAGCCATTCCAGGGACAGCAGATGCTGCGAAGCTTAAATTCGTTGGGCCGCTTGGGGAAGGTATTTTCCATATATTTTCTGCCGTCTGTGTACTGCCACCAGTCAAACAGCACTACATCGTTAAGCCCAGCGCGTTCAATTTCTTCCTGGAAACGGTCTGCAATGTCGCCGATCTGCTTGCTGGAACGAGCAATCATATCATTGGCGATCATAATGGACTTCAGGCCCTTGTTCTTCAAATGCGTCATTACCTTCACTGCGTGATCAATGAAGATATCGGCCCGTTCCTTCTTGCGGCACTTCTTGCACTGACACCAAGCAGAGCGCAGCTCGTGGGGCTTTTCCGCGCTGACACCGTATTCATCCCACACTTCATCCATCATAATGGTAAAAGTGTCGATACCATAGGGTGTCATATAGTTATCAATCACCTGATCATAGAAGCTGAACAGGAGCTTATACGTTTCTTCAGAGGATGTGCAGAAGCCGGTACCGGAGGGCTTACCCTTCAGGTCCACAGGAGAAACACCAGGAACATTGGCCGGGAAGAAGGTATTATGTCCCAAAGAGTTGATGCCAGGGAAAACATCGATGCCTCTGTCCTTGCCATAGCGAACCAGTTCTCCGTAGAAGTTATCCCGGTAGATTGGAGGCAGGGTTTCGTAATCAAACCAACGATTTTCTGTGGGAGAATAGTATTTAACAGTCTGAGGTGTTGCCAGATCAGGATAGTCATTCAAGGGCATATACAGGTATTCAGCGACCCTGCCGTCGTACTGCACCTTCCAGCAGCCGTATAGGGCCACACAAATTCGGTTAAATTTCTTGGAAGCCAGATCGTCGATCATATGCAGCCAATCCTGCTTTTCCATCACATTAGAGCCGTAGCGGCACTCCTGCTTTATACCACGGAAAGGTCTGTCAGGCCAATCTAAAACCTCAACCGCAGGCAATTCTACACCGAGAGCACCCCACTTGCACAACTGCTTGAAAGAAACCACGCCATAATAAAGGCCGCTTTCGCCGAAGCCGGTAATGGTGATGCTCTTGGACTTGACCACAATGCGGTAGCCCTCTTCCGGGAATTTCACTGCCTTGGGTGCTTCGCCCAGCTCCAGGGTAACTGCAATGCCCTTGTCGCCGAAGCAATCCTCGCCGCAGTAAGTTTGTAAAAAGGCTTTCATATCCTCCCCTGCTGTCTTCACAGGCCCGTTTTCTGCTGCAGGCGCAGCAAAGCAGAACTTGCTGTCAGGGCGAAGCTTCAGACTATTGCTGCGAACCACTTTCACCTTCTGGGGTACAGGCTGAATGTTTACGCGAATATCATCGATCGTGATCATAAAAACCCTCCTTTTGAGTTTCTGGAACTATTATAGCATATACAGATTCATTTTTGTTTCAACATCTTGGTATTTTTTATAGAATTCTTGGTGTTTTTTATGTGCATTTTTGATTTTTCCCTTGTAATTTTCAAACCATCGCGTTATAATAGGGCAAGAAATACGATAGGAGGTCAAATTATGGCTGTTAAAATTGAAAAAAGCACCATCATCGGTGATGTGTTGGATGTAGCACCTCAGGCTGCTCCTTTGTTCTTTGCCATCGGCATGCACTGCCTGGGCTGCCCCTCTTCCCGGGGCGAGACCGTGGAAGAAGCTTGCGCTGTACACGGCATTGACTGCGAGTCTTTCCTGGCACAGCTGAACCACTTCCTGGAAGCTTACGAGGCTGACCAGGCAAACAAGGCTGAATAACCTTTTACAGGGGTGGATATCTCCACCCCTGTATTTTTAAAGTTTAAGGACGACAATATGAAAATACCGCTTTCTACCAGGCTCAGAGCCTGTAAAGAATTTGTTGCCCCCGGGCATAGGGTGGCCGATATTGGCTGTGACCACGGCTATTTAGGAATTTCCTTATTAAAAGAAAATATTGCTTCCTTCGTGATTGCCTCGGATATCCGGGAAAAGCCACTGGAAAGCGCAATTCGAAACGCAGAACGCTTTGGTGTTCAGGAGAAAATGTCCTTTCACCTTTCCGATGGTGCGCAAAATATTCCCCGGGAGTTTGATACCTTGGTTTGCGCCGGAATGGGCGGAGATACGATGGTGTCGATTTTAGACGATGCCCCCTGGTTGCAGAATCAAAAGTATCAACTGATTTTACAATGTCAGACCCGTGTGCATACCCTTAGAAGGTATTTGTCTTCTCACGGCTGGAAAATCGAGCAGGAAGTTCTTGTGCGGGATGGGCGGTTCCTATACACAGTTATGAAGGTGTGTTTTGCGCAGGGCGGTATATTAACACCAGCACAATGTTATTTCCCCCCTGCCCTTTTGGATAATCCAAAGGATGTTTTGGAAGATTATTATCAGTTTGTCCTGCAGGGACTTATCAACACAGGAAAACATCAAGACAATTCGCAGGAACTGAATGAGCTTTATCAGATTGGAAAGGAATTGGGTTTTTCATATGACAACGGTTAAAGACATACTGAACTTTTTGGATACGGTAGCCCCAGGCTATATGAAAATGGATTGGGACAATATTGGTCTTTTGTGCGGAGATGAAGCACAAGCCGTAAAAAAGGTTATGGTAGCCCTGGATCCTTTTGAAAGCGTCTGCCGGGAAGCAAAAGAAGTTGGTGCTGATCTTCTGGTTACCCACCATCCCTTGATTTTTCAGGCACCAAATGCTGTAACTGCTCAAACAGAACTGGGTCGGAGCATCTTGTTCCTTGCAAAGAACGGCATCAGTACGGTAAACGCCCACACCAATTTAGATTGCGCCCCCGGTGGTGTCAATGATGTGTTGGCGGAAACTTTAGGCCTTACAGATATTTCTGTAATCGCTCCCTCCGGCACAGACGAAAACGGAAAGCCCTGGGGTCTTCTGCGGCAGGGCGTTGTAGCAGAACAAGACCTTGCAGCTTTTCTTACCACCGTTAAAGAAAAGTTGGGATGTGACGGTCTTCGGTATGTAGATTGCGGAAAACCGGTACGCAATGTTGCTGTAGGAGGCGGTTCCTGCGGCAGTGAGCTGGAAGCAACTGCCAAAGCCGGCTGCGACACGTTTGTCACTGCTGATGTGAAATATAATCAGTTTTTCACCGCAAAAGAGTTGGGTGTGAATTTGATCGATGCCGGTCATTTCCATACAGAAAACCCGGTATGCAAGGTTTTGGCTGACAAATTACAGGGTGCTTTCCCGGATGTTGTCGTGGTTTTATCCCAAAAACATACAGATTGTGTAAAATTCTTCTAAGAAAATATTGATTTTTCAGCAGTGTTTATGCTAAAATATATTGCAGTTTTGATTTAATAAGAAGGGAAGATTTTTATGTCCGGACATTCTAAATGGCATAATATTCAAAAGACCAAGGGCGCACAGGACGCAAAGCGTGCTGCAGCCTTTACAAAGATCGCAAAGGAATTGATCGTGGCCGTCAAGGAAGGCGGCGGTATTACCGATCCTGCCAATAACTCCCGTTTGGCAACCGTCATTACCAAGGCAAAGGCTGCCAATATGCCCAACGACAACATCAAGCGTTGTTTGGAAAAGGCTGCCGGTGGCGCCGGTGGCAGCAACTACGAAACCATCACCTACGAAGGCTACGGCCCCGGTGGTGTTGCTGTGATCGTGGAAACCATGACCGACAACCGGAACCGTACAGCCGGCTCTATGCGCCACCATTTCGACAAGTTCGGTGGCAATTTGGGTGCATCTGGCTGCGTCAGCTGGAGCTTTGATAAGAAAGGCGTGCTGGTCATTGACAACGAAGACGGTGATTATGACGAAGATACCGTTATGATGGATGCTATGGACTGCGGCGCAGATGATTTTGAAGCTGAAGAAGGCTGCTTCACCATCTACACTGATCCGGATAGCTTCAACGAGGTTGCCGAGGCGCTGGGTGCTAAGAATTATACCTTTGCTTCTGCCCAGATTGAGATGGTTCCCCAGAACTATCAGAAGCTGGAAAGTGAAGAGCAAGTCAAGCTGATGGAAAAGCTCATCGACATTATGGAAGATGATGACGATGTGCAAAACATCTGGCATAACTGGGAAGAATAATGATAGCAAAAAGGCTGTTGTGATCACGATCACAACAGCCTTTTATGTTATAAGCAAGCATACAGCGCCTTGCGCAGTTCTGTTTGAATATCAATTTTCCAGCCGTGGACGTGCTGGAAATATGTCATCGAAAGCTTACGGTCCGTGTCCACCATTGCAAATCCGCCGGCCGCACCATCCCAACCGAATTCTCCCACTGGGCTGGGCTGCCCACTGATTTGCGGGTGCAAATGGGTGCGTACCCCTAAGCCATAGCCGTAGCCGG
>JAZQWQ010000061.1:0-3554 GCA_045632385.1 Faecousia sp. | reverse complement strand
TATCATAGTCTCAACGACCTTCTGCTTGAACTCACCGGTATGGCGTTTGTTAGGCACTCCTTTAGACATAGAAAAACACCCCATTTCTTAGTACAAGTATTATATCATACTTGTCTAACAAATGGGGTGCAGTTCAAAATTGACTGGCTGTTTTGATATATTATCCAATTTCTACACCGCAAACCAGGCCACCGCGTGTACCAACCACCAATCTGTTTTCGAAAACAGCAGGGGAGGCTTCAATATTGGAACCAAGTTCAATGTAGGTGATCTTCTCACCGGTCTTGCCGTCAATCATGAAAACCTTGCCGGCAGAGTCACATTGGATGATGTAACCCTTATTTTCAGCGGTGTAAATACCTGCAGGAGAACTCCAGCAGTAGTTGTTCATTGTGATCTCCCAAACCTTTTCGCCGGTTTGCGTATCCAGTGCTACAAGAACACCCTTGCCGGCTGTGGGAGTACGGGAGATAGAATAGAACACAAGACCTTCCAAATCTGTGCCCTTTTTACCCAGAAGCACGGAAGACAGCACACCGCCTGAAACGTCTTTGTTAAATGCGACCTTGTCGTAAACAACTTCCCATACGATTTCACCAGTTGCAGCATCCAGCTTGTGCAGATGGGTCTTACCGTTGGCATATTCCATAGAGTTACCGGTGTAAATATAGCCCTTGCCCTCAGCACCCCATTCAAATACGGGTGTTGCATTCACGTCATCCAATGTGTTTTGGCACCAGACAAGCTTCATGGTATCTAAATCTACACAGAAGAACAGACCGCCATTGTCACCAAAGTAGCAGTATCTGTCAACGATGATCGCACTGCTTTCTGCGCCCTTACTACGACCAGTGTTGGTGCTGTAACAGTTTTTGATCATAGGATCAGGATTGATGGATATTGAGCCGGCAGCTTTGTCATAGTTGGTGTTCAGCTTCATAGTGTAAAGAACACCGTTTTCACCGGGCCAAACCATAGTATCAGTCTCAGCGTCGACCAGGGGTGCGGAGTCAAACGCATACCACTTTCGTGTGTTCACGTCACCCTTGCCGCTGTGCTCCCAAATAATCTCTCCCTTGATCAGGTCAACGATGTACATTCTGGCAGATTTGCCACCGGAGGTGTTATCACCGGAACCAACATAGAACAGAGGATAGCCACGAGGATCCAAAGAACCGGAACCTTTGAAGGTCATACCCATATTGATCTTAGGACGTGTAAAGGATCCGTCTTCAATATCACAGAAGTAGATATGACCGTCCATTGTAGCGTAAATGACTTCAACCAGACCGTCTTTTGCTTTTTTGTCATCGTATAGGTTCATGATCTGCCGAGTTTCAGCATCCCATTGCACCAAAACAGGCTGACCTGTCCAACCGGTACCGGACCAGAAACCACCGGCAGAGCTGCTCATACCGCCAACCTTATAGCTCCACTTTTTCTCCAGCGTTTTGTTGACCACATTGGTAACACCGTAGGTAGGACCCGTTCTGTAGTTGTCGCCACGGAAGGTCAACACACCGGGCAACTGGCTGTAGTTTGCAGCGTTACCAATGGAGATGGGATCCTTCCGGGTGTAACTTTCAATTTCTTTTTTGTCTTCGTAGATCTTCCAATTAACATTCCACTTTTTGGGGTTTGCGCTTTCGCCCATTTGGGCAGTGTAGGTGGGCTCAGGTTCCGTGGCAACAGTCGTTGCCTCTGTGGTAGCCTCAGAAGTAGTTTCATCGGGAAGCTCATTCTTTGTTTCACCGCCATGTAAAGTCGTTCCGTTACTGCCGGTAGCTGTGTTGTACGCATTGTATTTGACGGTGCAAATGACGGTACATACCAACACAATAACGGTTGCCAAATACATAACAGCCATCAGGAATTTTCTGGATGCGGGAATCTTTCCCTTGCCGCCTCTGGCCAGCGCGGTAAAAGCGATGCTGCTCAGAAGCAGAACAGCTAAGATAATAAATAAAACGATCAGCGCAGGCTTCATCATACTGGCAGAACCGCCAATGACGGATGTGGTTGCCAAAATGGTGCTCATTTGATTACCTCCTTGGTACTTTCTATAATGCAATGTAGTTATTATAGCACCAAGATGAAAGGGGTGCAACCCTAAAAACACAAATAAATCCCAAAACATTTCTTGTTTCTGTTCATTGCCTTTTTTAATGCTCCGTGCTATAATACAACCATCCAAAAAATATGGAGGTTCCTATGAAACCGATAGCAGAAGTGATAGCCGAGGAACTTGGCCAAAAACAACTTTATGTTGAAAATGTAATTGCGCTTTTGGACGAGGGAAATACCATTCCTTTTATTGCCCGATACCGGAAAGAAATGCACGGTACGATGGATGATACCACGTTGCGTAATTTGGAGACCCGCCTGAATTATTTGCGCAACCTTGCACAGCGAAAAGAAGAAATTCTTGGCTCGATCGAAGCCCAGGGAAAGCTGACGGAAGAGCTGGCGCAGGCAATTGAAAATGCGGCAACCTTGGCTGAGGCAGAGGACTTGTATCGTCCCTATAAGCAAAAGCGCCGCACCCGCGCTACAGTAGCGAAAGAAAAAGGTCTGGAGCCTTTGGCTTTGGCAATTTTTGCGCAGGACGGCCAGGATCCAGCGGAACTGGCAAAGGCCTACATTGACCCGGAAAAGGGTGTAGAAACGCTGGAAGATGCATTAGCCGGCGCGTCAGATATTATTGCAGAAATGATCTCCGATGATGCGGATATCCGGAAAATGCTCAGAATGAAAATGGATCGAATTGCGGTCATTTCTGTGCAGGCAACAGATCCGGAGCAGGACAGTGTGTACCGTCTGTATTATGATTTTACAAGTCCGGTTTCTCGGTTGCAAAACCACCAGATTCTGGCTATTAACCGTGGTGAGAAGGAAGAATTTTTGAAGGTTTCTATCTCCTTGCCCGGAAATGAGGGACAGGCTGTCGTTTGTCGTGGCGCGTTGAAACCTACGGCCCATATCAGCGCCTTTGTCCGCGCAGCTGCAGAGGATGCGTATACCCGTTTGATTTTTCCCAGCGCAGAGAGAGAACTGCGCAGCAATTTGACAGAGCGAGCTTCCGAAGCAGCCATAGTAAACTTTGCCTTAAATCTGAAGCCGCTTCTAATGCAGAGACCTGTAAAGGGCTTTGTTACAATGGGCCTGGACCCCGGATACCGTAACGGCTGTAAAGTTGCAGTAGTTGATGGTACTGGTCGTGTGCTGGATACCAGCGTGGTTTATCCTACTTTCTCTCAAAACAAGAAAGCGGAGGCAATTTCTGTCCTGAGCGCTATGATTCGCAGGCATAGTGTTCAGCATATTGCTATCGGCAATGGTACGGCTTCCCGGGAAACCGAAGCCATGACTGTGGAGATGCTGAAAAATCTTCCCGGTGTCAGCTATATGATTGTCAATGAAGCCGGCGCATCCGTATATTCAGCATCTAAGCTGGCAGCAGAAGAATTCCCGGATTACGATGTTAACCTGCGTTCCGCGGTTTCCATTGCCCGTAGATTGCAGGATCCGCTGGCGGAACTTGTAAAGATCGATCC
>JAZQWQ010000060.1:0-2368 GCA_045632385.1 Faecousia sp. | reverse complement strand
CAACAGTCGCAGAACAGAAAAACCTTCTTCTGTTTTTTCTATCTGCTGCACATTGGTCACTGCCGGAACGTCCAAAGCAGCTGCCAGCTGACCGGGAATTTGCCCTGTTTCAGCATCCAACGCTCGGCGGCCGCACAAAATACAGGAAAATTCTCCCAAACTTGCCACAGCGGAAGATAATGCTCTGGCAGTTGCCAAAGAATCTGCACCGGCCAAAGTGCGGTCATTGAGCAGGACAATCTTATCCACACCCAGGGCAAACAGCTCCTGTAAAACAGCTTCTGCTTTGCCCGGACCCATAGACAGCACCGTCACTTGCGCATCCGGCTGGGTTTCTTTGCACCGCAAGGCCGCTTCCACAGCAGAAAGGTCTGCAATATTCAGTTGCAAATTCGTTCCCTCTCGCTTCAGCCGGAACTGTCCGTCCAATTCCACTTCGGTCACGGACGGCACCAGCTTTACGCAAGCAATGATCTGTCTTTTCATAACTTAAATTGCTTCATCCAATGCGGCGAACAAGTCCACCAAGGTCATACCCTCCGGTACGCACCGGCTCAGGCATAGATATGCCTGGGGGCTGGCTGTCAGCATTGCCTTGGCCTCGGTACGCAGCGCATCCTGCCAACGGCCGCCAGCCACCTTTGTGGTAATTTCGGGCATATAGCTTAATGCAACAGCCGTGCCGCAGGACTTGGCAAGACGTTCCTTGTTGAACATCTCGGTCAAGGTAAAGCCTGCAGCCTGGGCGATAGCACGAACAGGCGCAAATTCATAGAAGCTCCGGGCCAGGCGGTCATCATCGTGGCAAGCGCCAACACCCAAGGTCTTTGCCTTGGGGGCAAGCTTGCCATCTTCCAGCAGCTTTGCAACGAAAGCGGTAGCGGTGATCACCTCTGCCTTAATTTCGCAGCCCCACTCCGCGTAATGCTGCTTCATAATTTCTGCATCATAGCTATCCAGCACAACAACGGTAGAAAGTCCGGTTGCGTTGATAGCATCGGCACAAGATTTTGCCTGCTGGGTAACTTCCTGGACATAGCCCATCAGGTCTGCCAGCATCGTACCGGAAGCAGGCTCGCTTGCCAGCACCTTGGCGCTGACACCGGCTTTTTTCAGAAGGCGCAAAAATGCCTTTGCCATTTCCGGCACTTTGCAAGCTGCCACTTCGCCAATATACACCAGCACATCGCTGCCGTCCTGACCAAAGGAGGGCTTTTCTGTGCCGTAAATATTGCCGCTGGCTTCGATATTTTCAATGCACTGCATAACCGCTTCCGGTGCCAAATCGTTGACAACCGCCTCGGTTCTGGCCTCCCGGATAAACAGGGGCGGCTGATAGCCGGTGCAGCAATCGTTGACGCAGGCATCGCACAGCATACACTCGTACATAGCCTTTGCCATATCTTCATCAAATTCTGCTGTGCCCTTGGAGAGCATGCTCAGAAGCAAGCCCTTTGCACGGGGGGTGTTCAGTTCCTTGCCGGTTTGGTGCTGCACAGGGCACAAATGACGGCACATCCAACAAAAGCGGCACTTTTCTGCGTGCTGTAATGCTTTTTGACTTACCATTTCCCTTACCTCCTCTTACAGACCCATCTTGTAGGGGTTCATAATGCCGTTGGGATCCAGCTTTTCCTTCAGGGCTTGCAGCACCTGCAGAGCAGGACCATACTGTTCCCGAACCAAACGGGACAGCTTCAGGCCAACACCGTGGTGATCGTTCAGCACGCCACCGTTTTCCAGGGCTGCCCGGACACCGGCATTCCAAATCTGATTATGTACACGCAATGCTTCCTCGGCATCCGCAGGCGGATTGTCGATAATAAACCGGGAGTAGTTCATTGCACCCCAATCGTACCAGTGGGAGCTGTGGGAAATGAAGCGAACACCATACTGACTGAAATTATCTTCCACAGCGGACTTCATAGCCCGGTAGATCTTCTCAATGTTATTGTGGGTGGACACAGTGTCCAATGTGCCGAACATCTGGGGCAAGTCCATAATGTGACCCGGATAGAAGAAGGTAATGCGGTTTTCAAACCACTTTTCGCCATACTCCGTGCCCAGATCCTCTGCGCCATACTTTTTGGCGATCTCCAGAACGATTTCCAGCTCTGCATCCACGATCTTTTTGTAGCCCTCCAAAGTCAGGTTCAGGAAAGAACCCTTCTTCTCAAAGCCAATGATCTTCTTAATGATAGAAACGGTTTCTGCCTCGTCAAACAGGCGGACAATAGAGGGCTTCACAGCCTGTACGATCTCCCGGCAGACCTGATAGCCCACGTGAATGTCAGAGAACAGGAATGCGTGGTGGATGCGAACCTCCGGCTGCTTCACGATCTTGAATGTACACTTGGTCATAATGCCC
>JAZQWQ010000059.1:0-9291 GCA_045632385.1 Faecousia sp. | reverse complement strand
CCAGCCTTTTCGATTTTCTCAAAGAGAACTTCCACGTCCTCCTTGGCATTGGCAGGATTATAGCCAAAACCATAACAAGGCACACCGAATTCTTCCGTCAGTTCCTGAGCCTTTGCCTGGGCATCTGCCTCCACACGGCTGGTAATAATGGCGCTCCAGCCCTCCTGCAAAAACTTTCTGGCCATACCCAGACCGGAATTTCGCACTGCGCCGGTGACCAGTACACATTTTCTCTGCATAGGTTTTCCTCACTTATAATAAAAAATTGGATTTCCGGACACACCGGGTTTGCAGTAATAGGTTTTTCCTGCGCCCTCGCTGGGTTCTTCAAAGGCCGCCGAGGTGATAAAGAGGGTTTCCAAATTTTCGCCGCCAAAGGCGCAGCAGGAAACACGCTTACAGGGCAATTCTATTTTTTCAAGAAGATTGCCGGCACGGTCAATATGCAAAACACCGCTTCCATCCCAAAGGGCAACCCACAAATCTCCCCGGCTATCCAAGGTCATTCCGTCAGGCTTGCCCATTTCTTCCGGGATTTTTACAAAACAGCGGCGGTTGGACAGCGTTCCGTTTTCAAAGTCGAACAGCTCCACCATTTGGGTGGGGGTATCGATGTAGTACATCTGCTTGCCATCTGCTGTCCAATCCAAACCATTGGAACAGGCGCAGCCGTCGAACAATTCCGTCAGCACACCGTCTTTTAGCCGATAAAATGCGCCCTTGCCGTCTGCGGCAGAAGTTCCCAGATAAAATGCGCCATCCGGGCCAATTTTACCATCGTTAAAGCGGTCGCCTTTGATGGTAATGTCCTGATGGGCTTTCTCCAGCGTATCTGTCCAATAGACACCGTCCTCCATAGCGGCAAGCACACGGCCGTCTTCACTCAGGGCCATACAGCCTACCCGTTGAGGCAACTCGATGGTTTCATTTTTTCCTGTGGGATAGTGACTCTTATAAAGCCGCTGACCCCGAATGTCCAAAAACCACACAGTATCGGTACGGCTGTCAAAGAGGACACCCTCACCGACGATACATTTTTCTTCATTCCAAATTTTCATTACACATTCCCCCAGTGGTCAACGGACAACACTTTATAATATGCCTTGCCGTCTGCCGGCAAATCGCAAGCGACGGTAGAGGCGATCTGATTTTTGGCACTGGGGCGGAAGCCCTTGGTATCACCGGCATACACGCGGTAATAACAATGGTTCGGGTCAGCTACCGCATCCCAGGTCAGTTTGCCATCCTGATAGACAACATTTTGCGCCTGCACACGTTTTGCTTTCTCTTGATAGTCCGTGGTAAAGAAGGTGATGCTGTTGGGTTTTAAGGTGTACACAAGGTTCTCCGGATCTAACACAGCTGCCGTTTCCTGCAAATCGCCAAAGCGGTTATAGGGCACATTATACGGATCGTACTCATATACACGGACAGCCTTGCGGAACAAATCGCTGTCCAGCTTGATCTCCTTAGGTTCCGTACTGCGGTTTACGATGCCCATACTGACAGAAGAATCTTTGTTCAGCAGTGCGCAGCTGCGAAGCAGGTCATCTCCGGTGTCCACAGTCAACACCTTGGAATTGCGCTTAAACAGCTTAATCATCGGCGCAATGCCCCACCAGAAGCTCTTGGGAGAATAATCTCCGTCATCCTCCCAACGGAAAGCACCCCACTTATTGTACTTGCTGTCCGTTGTACCGCTGATAAACTTCTCGCACTCACCCCAGGTCTTTGCGTAACCGGGCTTCTCCGAATAGGCACAGGAATAAGGGTCGGGATAGTCGGTAAAGCTCCAGTAAGCCAGGGCATATACGCCGGCATTGATGGCAGCAAATGCCATTTCTACCAGCATAAGCGCACTGTAGGCGCAGGTTTCCGGATCGCTGTAGTAGTGGCAAGCATCAATAGTCACACCGGGATTGAATAACAAGTGGTGGGATTTTGTTTGTACGCCGATTTCGCCTAAAATTAACCGCTTGTTATCTCTTTTAATGGCTTTGAGAGTTTTTTCTGCGCACTTATCGTAGAAGAACTGGTAAAATGACAAATCCTCCAGACCGTGTCCCCGTTCGTAGATATGTAAGCAGTAATCCTCGGTGATTCGGCTCATATTCTCATAAGCCCAGTCCATCGTGTTCCAGTTTTCGTAGCCCGAAGCATCGGTTGCCAAAAGACCAATATCCAGGTCGCGGTTCTGGAACGCGCGGTAGAGCATTTCGTGGTAGCGCTTGAAAAGCGGCAGATCCCGCATCAGCTCGCCCCAGCCGCCCTGGGACATCTCGTTAGAGAAGCAGTAATAGCGAATATGCTTCATACCACGTTCTTTTTTCAGGTATTGCAGGCCGTCGGCAACATTCTCGCAATAGGCTTCCATTTCCTCTTCGCTGAAATGAATCTGTCCCTTTGCAGATGCCAGATACATCGGTGTGTCCGTGACCTTTTGCATCCGCTCGTAATAATCGGCAAAAGCATCCATAGACTGCTTTGTCCAGTTCACAAACCCGGCAAAGGTACGCATAAAGCCCGGGGCGATCTCCCGATAGCACTTACAAAGCACCTGGTCAAAATGCTCCTTTTCTGTGATAGGATAGAGCATTGCCTCGTTGTTGTGAAAGCCCATTCCGCCAAAGAGAGGCGGATATTTATCTCGCTTGACAGTTATATGCAGCATAACGATACTCCTTTTCGTATGATCAGTATCATAATATCATTACTGCAGGCAGATAGCAACGGATAATATTGCAACAAAATATAAGGATATTGACTTTTCAGCTTTTTTGTGATAGTTTGTCCAAAAGAGGTGAAGCTTTGTGGATATACAAATTCTGGAATGCCGTCGATTTGCCACCACCCATCCCTTGTCCTCCAAGGTGCGGACTGTGAAGGATTATGAGATTGATTTAGAGCTGGGCGAAGAACGTTTTGTGGTCATTGACGGGGAGCCTTTTCCTATTCGTCGGGGCAATGTGTGCGTGCGAAAGCCCGGGCAAACGGTATACGGCATCGGTACGCAAAATTCCATTTTGCTGACCATCGACTTTTCTTCTCACCAATCCCCGGTCCGGTATAGCCGCAATATTGAAGGACCGTTGCAGCCCTTATTTGTTGGGGAACTATTGGAAAATCTGCAAGGGGTGATCGTTCCCCACGCAGAGCATACCTTCATTCCTATTTATACAGAACTGCTGGATATGGCTTTTACCGACACCGAAGCTGCCAAAATGCTGGTACTGGAATTGCTGTACAAACTCAATGCTGAGGTATGCCGCAATGCCTATCAGGGTATGAAGCCGGCAAAAACTGCCTGCGCTCTGGCGCTGGGATATTTGAAAAACAACCTGGAAAAGGAGATCACCCTGGAACAGCTGGCAGAGCAGGTACACCTGAACAAGAATTACCTGGTGCGGCTTTTCAAGCAAACCTACGGCAAATCTCCCATCCGGATGCTGATTTCCCTGCGAATGGAGCTTGCCCGGGACCTGCTTACCTCCACGGATATGTCGGTAGGCGATATCGCCATCGCCTGCGGCTATACCTCTGCCGCCTATTTTACCGCAGAGTATAAAAAGCAGTTTGGGCTGACTCCTAAAGCCCAGTGGGAAAATACTTCCCCAAAAAAAGCTTGAATTCTACAACAGGGTCTGCTATAATGTGGAAAAACGCAGGGTTAGTTCATCGGTAGAATCTCTGCTTCCCAAGCAGATTAGGCGGGTTCGACTCCCGTACCCTGCTCCAGCAAAAGCCCGCATTTGTCAGTAGACAAATGCGGGCTTTTGCAACGAAATAAATCCCTTACGGGATTTGTGAAATACGCTTTGCGTGTGAAATATTGCTTTGCAATGCGAAATGCGCTGCGGCGCGTGGGTGGATTTATTTCATTTCACTTGATGCGACAGCGTCAAATTTTACAATGACCGCAGGTCATTATTTCACATCCGCAGGATATTTCACTTTCTTATTTCTATCAGTTATGGTATAATTCATTTAGACAAACTTGAATTTGACTAACTGTTCGACATTACAAATATAGGGACTAAAATAAGTACATATGATATGGGAGGTTTGCGAAAATATGAAAGATACCAAAAAATCATTTCTTATTCACGGAATTATTAATAATGTTATGCATCTGCCTGTGTTAATAGCAACCTCTTTTTGGGGTTTGCTGATAATCGGAATCTTCAATTTGGATACATTAACCGATCCATTTTGGTATGCGGTTACTATGTGTCCTTTGCTAATTCCGCCTGTCTCCTGCATAGCGGGAATCATTCGGGGTTTTATAAATTTCAAAAAAGATACATATGCACGATGGTGCTTGATTTTGTCTATCATTGGATTATTCACCTACGTTGGTTTTATTATTTTGTGTGGTTGGCTAGGATCAAGATTTTAAACCAATTCCAATTTGTCTAATCATTCGAAATTATTTATTATGTAACCATAGAGAACGGCCTTGCGAAAACGCAAGGCCGTTATTTCTGTATGAGGGTTGACATTTCTAAATAAAGCTGTAGAATATAAGGGGTTTTTAGAAAGGCAGGCGAACAATAATGGATGTATTCATACTCACGCTGGCTCGCGTGACGCTTTTGATGATATTTATTACGCTTGGTTATTTTTTGCACCGCCGGAACTTTTTGCCGGAGCAGACCGGTCGTGTTCTGTCGCTGCTTTGTATGCTGGTTTTTTCTCCTGCGTACAACTTCAAGAATATTTCCAGCCGCTTTACGATGGATGTATTGACCGACAAGCTGGTTTTGCTGGGCGCAGGTCTGTTGCTGGCCATTGCGGTGGTGATTGCCGGCAATCTGATCTCGAAGCCCTTGGGTAAAACAGATATGGAACGCAAGTCCCTGAAATATGCGTTCATTTTCTCCAACTACGGCTACTTCGGTTATCCGGTCATTGAGGGTGTGTTCGGCGCAGAAATGCTGGGTGATTTCATCATCTTTATGCAGCCGATTAACTTCCTTTGCTATACATACGGTCTTATGATCTTCCAGGAAGAGGCTAAACGTCTTAAGCTGATGGACTTTTTGAAAAAACCCATTATCGTCGCTGTTATTTTGGGCGCGATCTGGGGCTTGACCGGCTTGACGATGCCCAGTATTCTCCAATCTGCCATCGACACGGCCGCTGCTTGTCAGACCCCTTCCTGTATGCTGCTGGCCGGTTTCCTGCTGGGTAAATTCCCTCTCAAAAAGCTGCTCACCGGCAAAAAAACCTTTCTGCTTTGTGCCATTCGGTTGGTGGGTATTCCCGTTTTGTTTGGTATTGTGACATGGTTTCTGGGTGTCCGGGGGAAGCTGCTGTTCTTATCTCTGCTGTTTACCGCGATGCCTTTGGGTCTTAACCTGGTGGTATTCCCGGAAAGCCTTGGTTACGAAGAAGATGCAGAAAAGAACGCAAAGCTTTGCTTTGTATCCTTCCTGCTATCCCTGATCACCCTGCCCTGTATCTTCGCAATTTTAACCGCAATCTGTTTTTAAACAAATAACACCCGTCAAAAGACGGGTGTTATTTTTATACCGGAGTAAAAATAAATTTCTGAATAAGGCCGTCGCAATCGGCAAAGACATGGACAACACCGTCCCGTGTTTCTTCCGCTGTGACGGTGATCTCATTTCCTCTCAGGATCGATTTTACATAGGCGACCGGGTCGTCGGTTTCCACTTCTTCAAAGAAAATATCCCGCATTTGGTTGTTGGGACACTGGTTTTTGATTTCCCGTACCATTTCATATTCTGCCATCATGCAAACCTCCTGTATTCCATTATCCCTGGAAGTCCAAATTCTTTTCATCCTTGAAGCTGAGGATCTTGGCTGGGACTCCGCCTACAATGGCATTTTCCGGCACATCCTTTAACACAACCGCCCCGGCAGCTGCCAAGCTTCCTTTGTGCATGGTGATACCGCCAAGCACCTTTGCGCCGCAGGTAACGGCAACATTGTCCTCCAGCACCGGTGTGCGGCCATCCTTATAGCCGATGGTCACCTGCTGATAGATCCGGCAATTTTCGCCGATCTTCTCTGCGGTGATAATGGTAGAAAATCCGTGCTGAATATACAGTCCGCCGCCAATCTCTTTTGTGTAGATGTACAGGCTTTCCATAGGCCGCCACAAAATGCGCGCAACCGCAAAATGGAACAGACATTTTGGGGTGTAGGCCGGGTGTCTGAAGCGGTGCTGCAACAGATTGCGAAATTCCGGTTTATAGGTCAAATACCAATTGAGCGTTTCAAAAAAGCCCATATGGATGCCATCAATTTCCTGCCACCGTTTCATATCCTTTTCGATCAGGTGTCTTTGGGGAGAACCGAGAACACACAAATATACAAAAAAGGTTCTGGGATAGTTTATCAGCGCCAGCAAGCGTTTTCCGCGACTTATCATTTTTCAGTCCCTCCCTTGATTGGCAGAACTTTTCCGGGGAAAAAGAAGAAATTCAGGAATTTGACTTTCTTTGCGATCACGGCTGCCAGCACGGAAAAAGCCAATCCGCAGACCGTTCCCACCAGAACGTGGATAACCCACTGCTTCACCTGCAAGCGCAGCAGGATGATCCGGATTCCGGCGGTAAAGATTGTATGCAGCAAGTAGATCTGGAAGGAATACTTGTTAACAAAGTCGAGAAAACGTGCCAGGGGTTTTAGGTTTTGCAGCATTGAGATCAGCAGAATACTTGCATAAATGCCGATCAGGATCATCAGCTCCTTATACCAAGCCGCTTCGATCTTGTTCAAGCTGACCAGGAGAACTCCCAGCAGGATATGCCCCAGGATGACAAGGCATTTTCCCCAGGTTGGGAGCTTGGTGAGTTTCTGAAAGTCTACAAATGTACCGACACCAAAGGCCAGGGCGGAATAAAATGCTATTTCCAGCCCCCCTAAGGAAATGCCGAAATAGGGTAAAAGGTAGCCAATCAGCACTGCCACAAGGGTGATCTGCCAGTTTTTCAGTATACCGGACAGCGCCGTCCAGATACAGAACAAAAAGAACAGCGCATACAAAAACCAGTATTGCGCTACCGGGGTTTTCCAGATATACAAAATATCCGTAAGGGAAAAGCCGGTGTTGACACCGCCTACCAGACTGTTGATCAGCACATATATCACGGTAAACGCCACATAGGGAATACCCAGGTTATAAAGCTTATGCAGAATAAACTGCCACTTGGTCTTCTTCCCTGTCCATTCTCCTGTGACTTTATACACCACACCGCTTAAAAACAGGAACAGCGCAACGTGGAAAGACCATATAAACTTTTCCATCCCCCAGAAAAAGCCGGGAATGTCAATGCCTGCCACGCGGATGCCCATGATCACGTGACCAAACAGCACCAAAAAGCAGGCATAGCCTTTCAGCCTGTCCACAAGCACATTTCTTTCCATATTGCACCTTCTTTTTAACCGTTTTCAGAAAATACCTTTTCCAGCTGGGCTACCGGCATAGGCTTGTAATAATAGAAGCCCTGGAGGAAATCACAGCCGGCGTTGATCACCGCTTCTTCCTGCTCTGCCGTTTCGATACCTTCGCACAAGGTCTTAAACCCAATATCCTGCGCTGTGCGAATAATATTTTTCAAAATGATAAAGCCAGTTTCCGTCACCGCATTCTGGGTGATCGTCTTGTCGATCTTCACAATGGAAATATCCAAATTCTGCAGGTCGCCAAAGGTGGTATATCCGCTTCCGAAATCATCCAGCAGAACGGAAATGCCTTTTTCTTTCAGCACGGACAAGTTGTCCATCATCTGCTTTTTGGCATCACCGGTTACGTTCTTATCTTCCAGCACTTCCACAGCCAGACATGAAAACTTCAAATCGTACTTTTCCGCAATGCCCAGAATCTTCTTGGCAAATTCCGGCTCACACAAGGTAGACCGGGAGAAATTGATGGTGTATTTATACGGCTCTCTCTGCTTTTTATCGTTGGAGATCCACTTGCAATTCTTTTCGAAAATGTAGTAATCGAATTTATCGTTCAGGCCCACTGAGTCTACAGCTGCAAGGAAGTTACGGGGTGACAAAACGCCCTCGCTTTCGGAATTCAGCCGGGACAGCACTTCTGCGCCGATGATCTTTCTGGTCTTTGCATCCAAAACAGGCTGGTACTCCAGGAAGAAACGGTTATTGTCGATTTCTTTTTCAATGTTATTCTCAATTTTAATTTTCTTTTCCAGCGCCTTGCCACCGGTGATATTCCACTCCGCATAAGAGAGCTTCTCGTTGACGGCCAGCAAATATGCCTGTTTGGCTCGGGTGATCGCTTCATCCAGGGACACTTCCGTGCCAAGGGCAAAGTATGCACCGAAGCGGATATCCACAACATTCCGGGCATTATGGGAGATCAGGCATTTATTCAGCGCCTCGACACAATCCTCCACATTTTTCCGGGCGGTGTCCATGGGCCACTTTGCGAAAACCACAAAGCTTTCTTCCGGGCAAGTGGCAATGTCGCACACGTCTTCTTCCCAAAACCAATCCAGCAAAAGGTACTTCAGTTCTGCAAAAACCGTCTCTGTTTTGTGCTGAGAATACAGGCTTCTGAAGTTATCCATATCGATTCGGGCATAGAGGATGCACCGTTCTTCTTTGGCTTTTCCGGACTTTTCAAAAGCAGATTCCAATCTGCTGATGTTTACAAAGTCCTTTTCTTCTCTACCCTTTGCGGTTTTTGCGCCTCTTACAGCAAAATAGATGCCGACTGCGGCAAGCAGAAGAAAACACAAACCCAAAAGGGTAATGATGACATATGGGTATTCCAAAATTTGCATATGTTACGCTCCTATTTTTTCACCTTGAAAAAGTGGGAAATTCCAAAGTCCCGCCGGTATGCTTAAGTCCAGCTTTTTCTGCGCTGGCAATGCACTTCAGGCCGTCTGCGCGGGCTCTTTTTTTGCGCCCGGGAATTTCCTTGATCAGATACGGCATTCCAAACAAAAGCATTGCCTTTGCAAGCCTTGCCTTGGAAGTGCCGGTCCGTTTATATTCTGCCAAAATCTCAAACATTGCATAGTTCAGCGCTTCCTGGGACACAGCCTTGGTACGGCTGTTGACTTTCTTCAGCCATTTATAGAATGCACAGAACTGGTCAATGTCTGTTTGCTCCCGGAAGTAAATGCCGCTGATATAGAAAGCTTCCTGCTCCGGGTTCATCATTTTAAGCAGCTTACCGTAGTAATTTTTCTGAACGGCGACCACTTCCCGATGCTGCTTTTCCAGGGTCGTTCCTGTGATCTGCTTATCGTGCAGTCTGTAGAGCATCAGGTATTCCGGCAGAAGCTT
>JAZQWQ010000058.1:0-2576 GCA_045632385.1 Faecousia sp. | reverse complement strand
ACACGGGTCGCACTGGCCTGGCCCTTGCTCCACATCACAAAGATTCGGGTAATGCCTACCATTGCGTTGAGAATCATCACAAAATACTGCAACGCCGCAATGATCACGCCACCCTGAATGGCGCCGCTGTTCACCCGGAACGCACCGATCACCACAACCAGGGTCAAGCCAACGTTCAACACCGCAGAAGTAACCGGGCTTGTGATAGAGGTGATCATACCTGCTCGTTGACCGATCTGCGCAAGATTTTCATTGACCTTAGCAAAGCGTTTCTTTTCATAGTCACTTTTACTCAGCGCCTTGATTACCCGAATACCGGTGATATTCTCCTGTACCACCTGCACCACCTGATCCAGCGTTTCCTGCTGCTGGGTATACATCGGCACGCTCTTTTTTGTCACAAAATACACCACAACCGCCACAATTGGCAGCAAGGCCAAAAGAATCAGCGCCAGCATTGCATCCATCTGAAAGAGCATAGCAATACCGCCCACCAACAAAATCGGTGCGCGTATGCCCATTCTCTGAACCCGGGTGAGCAGCTGATTCACATTATAGGTATCGCTGGTAAGCCGGGATTCTCCGGAAGAAACGGTCAGCTCGTCCATCTGCCGGGCAGATAAGCTTTGCAGCTTCCGGAACAGATCGTGCCGAATCGCCTTTGTGATCCGACCGGCGCTGAATGCGGTCATCCGGTTTGCAACAATATTCAAAATCAAACAGGCGATGGCGCACAAAAGCATCAATCCGCCATAAAGGAAAATCTCCCGGGTAAGACCAGCCGGCACTTTTTCGTCCAGCATCGTCTCCATCAGGCTGGGAATATACAGTTCCACATACGTGCCCAAAAACTTAATGCTGAGTGTCAGCAGAATATACAAACTATGGGGCAGTATGTAAGATTTTAGCTTTTCCACGCGCACACCTTCTTTTTGCCGTTCATTGGCTTTTATTGTACCATTTTCAGCCAACAAAAGTCAACAAAAACACATCCCTATGCATCCGTGTTCCCAAAATAAAAAACGGAGATTTCCTTACGAAATCTCCGTTTTTATTCGCTGTTTCTCAAATCTCTTTGTACATCGTAACAGCATCGTCCTTACGGACATTATCTGCCACCTGTACGACCTCTACGGCTACTGTTCTTGTACCCATAGCGATCTCGATCTTATCGCCTACCTTGACCTCGTAACTGGCCTTGACAACACGGCCATTTACACTGATACGGCCATTGTCGCAGGCTTCATTGGCCACCGTCCGACGTTTGATCAGGCGGGACACTTTCAGATACTTGTCAAGTCGCATAAAAGAGTTTCTTACTTAGCGACAGCGTCCTTCAGAGCCTTGCTAGCCTTGAAAGCGGGCAGACGGGTAGCGGGAATCTGGATGGACTCCTTGGTACGGGGGTTGCGGCCTACGCGAGCCTCGCGAGCCTTAACTTCAAAAATGCCGAAGCCGGAAATCTGAACCTTGTCGCCTGCGACCATGCTGGCGGTGACAGTTTCCAGAGTAGCGTTGATGACGCGCTCTGCGTCCTTCTTAGTCATACCGGTCTTCTCGGCAACTGCTGCGATCAGTTCTGTCTTGTTCATAAAAATTATCCTCGTTTCTTAGTAATTTATATACTGGGACTTTATCGTATCATACTTGCATAAAAAATGCAAGTATTTCTATGATTTTTCATTAAATTTTACTAGTTTGCAGAAAAATTTTACATAAACTCAAGGATTTTCCTTATAATTTCAGGATTTTTGCAATTTTTTCGCCCTTAGGTAGCAGTAAACAATCCGCTTTTGTGATAGATTTGCACAAAACAACCATCCCAAGATACACTGCTGCACCCACAGCGATAGGCAAACCGCACAGCAAGATTCGGCTACCGCCAGTGCCCAAAAGCAGCTTCAGCAGACTATGGGCGCCGAATACCACGATACCCATAACCGCCGCCGGCAGTACCGGCCGCAGCAAATTGGACAGCAGCTTTGGCTTTTGAGGGACCAGCTTTCCGATGGCCAGCAGGTTCATTGTTGCAATGGCTGTATAGCCCAAAAGTGAACCCATAGGCGCACCCAAAATGCCGATTTGCGGATTGCCAACCAGCAAATACACCACGCCCAACTTGCAAGCGCCGGCAAGCAGCATATGGATTACCGGCACATAGGCATAACCGTGTGCCTGCATCAAGGCATTGGTGTACTGAATAATGCCATAAAGGAACACACAAACCGCCAAAATACGCATCAGATTGCTTGCCAGCACCAGCTTTTCTCCGGTGTAACCGCCCAAAAGCGCCATGATTGGTTCTGCCAAAACACCCAAACCTACACTGCAAGGCAAACTAATCAGGCCAGCCACTCTGGCAGCAGACTCTTCCGTTTCCCGAACACCAAGGTCCTTTTTCAGGGTCAGCTGAGAAGAAATGGCCGGGATTACACTGATGGCAATCGGCACGATAAAGGCGCAGGGCATATTATAAATGGTCATCGTCATAGAATAGATGCCCTTCATGGTGTCGGCCGTGTCCTGGGATAATCCGCAGGAGGTCAGCAGCTGACCCATATACAGCTTCTGCTCCA
>JAZQWQ010000057.1:0-2260 GCA_045632385.1 Faecousia sp. | reverse complement strand
TCAGCTTTGGCGCTTATGTTTCGCTGTTTCCCCAGCTGATCGCAGGCCCCATCGTCCGGTACGTGGACGTGGCAAGAGAGCTGGAGGAACGCACCCATAGCTGGGAAAATATCCGGCTGGGTCTGCGTCGGTTTTTAATCGGCCTGGGCAAGAAAATCCTTATTGCCAACCAGCTGGGAGAGCTGACCAACCTGTTCCGGGACAGTGGTGAAAAGTCTGTGGTGTTCTTTTGGATCTATGCCATTGCCTTTGCACTGCATATTTACTTTGACTTTTCCGGCTATTCCGATATGGCCATTGGCCTGGGTCGTGTGTTCGGCTTCCATTTTATCGAAAACTTCAACTACCCCTATATGTCGAAGTCTATTGCCGAATTCTGGCGCCGCTGGCATATGAGCCTTGGCTCCTGGTTCCGGGATTATGTGTATATCCCCTTAGGCGGCAACCGGGTCAGCCGTGGTCGCTGGGTGTTTAATACGTTAGTCGTTTGGATGCTCACGGGCCTCTGGCACGGCGCAGCCTGGAACTTTATCTTGTGGGGACTTTTGTATGCGGCATTTTTGCTGCTGGAAAAATTCGTGCCGGCGCTGCAAAAGCTGCCCGATGCCCTGAAACGGGTCTACACCCTGCTCATCGTGGTGCTGGGCTTTGTGCTGTTTAATGCAACAAGCTTGACACAAGCGCTGTCTGACATTGGCGGTATGTTTGGCTTTGGAAACGTGCCTTTTGTCAACCCACAGACCCTTTACTTCCTGAAAAGCTACGCGCTGCTGTTTGTAGTAGCCCTGGTGGGTTCTACCCCGGTGGTGAAGCACCTGGCCGGGAAGCTGGAAGGGAAGCGGACAGGCCTTGTGTTGGAAACGGTTTTGATGATCGTCCTGCTTTTGGTATGCACCGCATATCTGGTAGACGGCTCATTCAATCCGTTCCTGTATTTCCGTTTCTAAGGGGGTGCTGATATGAAGAAGAATTTACGAAATATCGGCATCTTTGCCCTGATCCTCTTGTGGGCGGCGCTGGCGGTGTTTGCCTGGTGCAAGCCGGCGGGAGAAGCCTCTGAAGCCGAACGGCGACCGCTTGCCCAGTTCCCGGCAATAACCGGGGAAAACCTGCTCTCCGGTAAGTTTGTGGCGGACTTTGAAACCTATACCCTGGATCAGTTCCCGGGCAGAGATCTGTTCCGGCAGCTGAAAGCCTGGGTGCAGTACAATGTGATGGGGCAGCAGGATAATAACGGCATTTACCTGGTAGATGGGTATGCGGCCAAGCTGGATTATCCGGTGAAGGAAGCGGCCTTGAACCACGCCCTTGAACGGCTGAATTTTGTGTACGAAACCTACCTGAAAGATACCGGCAGTCAGGTCTATGCCGCCGTCATTCCCGACAAGGGCTATTATTTGGCGGAAGCAAACGGCTACCCGGCCATGGATTATGAAAAGATGTTCTCTGCGGTTCAGGAAAAGCTGCCCTTTGCAGAGGTGGTGGATATTACCGACTGCCTGAACTACACGGATTTCTATTTTACCGATACCCACTGGCGGCAGGAAAAGCTGCTCAAGGTCGCCCAAAAGCTGAGTAGCGCCCTGGGCGTGACCCCTCCGGAACAAGCGGACTTTACCAAAACCAAGCTGGACAGACCCTTCTACGGTGTGTATTACGGTCAGGCGGCGCTGCCTTTGGAGCCGGAAGACTTATATATCTTGGAAAGCGACCTGCTCAGCGCTTGTCAGGTTCTTGATTTTGAAACCCAGAAATATGCGCCGGTTTACGATTTGCAGAAGCTATCCGGAAAAGACCCCTATGAGGTCTTCCTCTCCGGCCCAAAATCCCTGCTGCGGATCGAAAATCCCAACGCAAAGACCGACAAAGAACTGATCATCTTCCGGGATTCCTTTGGTAGCTCTGTAGCGCCCTTGCTGGTGCAGGACTATCAGACGGTGACCCTGGTGGATATCCGGTATATCAATGCCCAGCTGGTGGGCAGGTATGTGGATTTTGCGGGCAAGGATGTGCTGTTTATGTACAGCAGCCTGGTGCTCAATAAGAATCTGATCTAAAAATCATGGCGGGCGCACGCACGCCAAAGGATGGTTTGTATGAAAAATCTAGGATACTACAACGGCGTTTGGGATGAGCTGGAAAATATGTCCATCCCCATGGGCGACAGAGTGTGCTTCTTCGGTGATGGCATCTACGACGCCACCTACAGCCGCAATTATAAGATTTTCGCTTTGGATGAGCATGTGGACCGGTTCTATAA
>JAZQWQ010000056.1:0-2551 GCA_045632385.1 Faecousia sp. | reverse complement strand
CGGCAAAAAGCGGTTGAAGCAAGCCAAAAGTAAGCCTATGGAGTTTACTTCCACCGACGGCTACACCATTATCGTTGGCAGAAACAACCGGCAAAATGAAGAACTGACTTTCAAATGGGCCAGACGGGACGATTTGTGGCTACACGCATCCAAAGTCCACGGCTCCCACGTGATCATTTCCTGTGGCGGCACAACGCCCCCGGATGATACCATCACCCAGGCGGCGCAGCTGGCGGCCTACTATGCCGAAACCACCGGTGGTCAAAATATCCCCGTGGACGTGACACAGATCAAGCAGGTGAAAAAAACCCCCGGGGCAAAACCGGGTATGGTCATTTACCACACCTACAGAACTGTCATTGTCAATCCTTATAAAGAAATTGTAGTGGATGCGTTGAATGCAGAGAAAAAGGACGGTTAACCGTCCTTTTTCTCTGCAAATAATTTATCTATCGTTTCGAAGCGGTAGCCGGCGGCTTCCCATTTTGACAAAAGCTCGTCTAAAATTTCTGCGTTTGTCTTGGAAGTAGAGTGCAATAAGATAACCGCCCCATTGTGACACCGGGGCAGCAGCTTGGAAAAGGCCTGCTCTTTTGTAGGCTGCTTGTCATTATCCCAATCTGCATAGGCAAGACTCCAAAATACGGTTTGATACCCCAGTTCTTTTGCCTGCTGCAGATTTTCCTGGCTATAAGTTCCCTGGGGCGGCCGGTAAAACTTAGGAAGCTTTTTCCCGGTGGTCTCAAAAAACAGCGTTTCCAGGTCCGTCAGCTCCTTGGAAAAACTTTCCTTGTTTGTGATTTGACGCATATCCTTGTGGTGCATGGTGTGGTTTCCTACAATGTGGCCATCTGCTACCATTCGCCGCACCAGGTCGGCATTCTTTTCAATGTAATTGCCTACCAGGAAAAAGGCGGCTTTTACATCGTGCTTTTCCAGGATGTCCAAGATTTGTTCGGTGCAGCCGTTTTCATACCCGGCATCAAAGGTCAGATACAGCGCCTTTTGGGATGTGTCCCCTATGTAGGCGGCATCATATGCTTTCAATTGTGCCGCAGACACTGCGGCCTGTGGAGCTTGCCCTTCCTGGGGAAAACGCAGACCCCAGGCGCCGGTGGCCACCACAGGAGAAAACAGCAGACGAACGCTGAGAATAACACTGAGGCAAACAGCCCCCAAAATAATCCATAAATCTTTTTTCGGCATAGATGATCCCTCCCGGGACAATCTATGCCGAATATGTTTTCTTTATACGATTTTCTTCAGCCGTTTTGTTAAAAACAGCGCAAGGCAGAGTTTTCCGGCATCCGGAAGCAGATACGGAACAACGCAGCTGATCAGCACAGCCCCAAAGGAGCTTTGCAGAAAGAAGAGCCAGTACCACACCGCCCCAACTGCGTAACAAACAACGAGGGCAGAAACCATAGAAATAAGGTGGGATTTCCACAGCCGCCATACACCCCAATAAGCAAAACCGGCAATCAAAAAGCCCCATAAAAAGCCACCGGTAGCGCCAAACAGCATCCCGAGTCCACCCCGAAATCCGGAAAACACCGGCAGACCCACAGCGCCCAGCACCAAATAAATGCCAATGGAAATCGTTCCCCATTTGCCGCCCAAAAGCCCCAAAGCCAACAGCGCGGCAAAGGTTTGCAGGGTAAACATCAGATTGCCCACCGGCACACACAGCCAGCTGCAAATACAAAGCAGTGCGGCAAACAGACCGCAAAGGCATATTCTTTTTGCGCCCATATGACCGCCCTCCTTTTCTTGGCATACAATAGCATCTGTTTGAAAAAAAGTCAATAAAAAACCCCCGGGTTTTACCCGGGGGTAATTTGCGATTAACCGCCGAAAACGCTGAGCAGGAAGCCTGCAGCGATAGCAGAACCGATGACGCCGGCCACGTTGGGGCCCATAGCGTGCATTAACAGGAAGTTGGAGGGGTTTGCCTTCTGACCTTCCTTGTTGGCAACACGAGCAGCCATGGGAACAGCGGAAACACCGGCAGAACCGATCAGGGGATTGATCTTGCCCTTGGTCAGCTTGCACATTACTACGCCGCCCAGCAGGCCGCCGCAGGTGGACAGGATAAAGGCCACAACACCCAGAACCACGATAGACAGGGTGCTAATAGTCAGGAAGTTAGAGCCGACCATAGTTGCGCCGACGGAGGTGGACAGCAGAATGGTGACGATGTTCATCAGGGCATTCTGTGCGGTGTCGGACAAACGGTCAGTCAAACCGGTCTCCTTGAACAGGTTGCCCAGCATCAGGCAGCCGATCAGGGGAGCGGTATCGGGCAGCAGCAGGGCGCAGAAGATGGTGACCACGATGGGGAACACGATCTTTTCTGCCTTGGAGACATTACGGGTCTGGACCATCTTGATCTTTCTCTGCTCAGCGGTGGTCATGGCGTTCATGATGGGGGGCTGAATCAGAGGAATCAGAGCCATGTAGGAGTAAGCAGCAACCGCGATGGCGCCCAGCAGTTCGGGAGCCAGCTTGGAAGTCAGGAAGATAGCGGTGGGGCCGTCGGCGCCGCCGATGA
>JAZQWQ010000055.1:0-31510 GCA_045632385.1 Faecousia sp. | reverse complement strand
AATACATTCACTTCTATAACCACGAGCGCATCCAGAATAAAACTGGAGTGGCGCCGCTGACGCTGCGCCACTCCGCATAAAACTAAATATTCCTACATAGGGACTCTTTTTTGTGCTGTCCGCACAAACTGGGGCAGTTCACCTTTTGGTGGGGATCTTTTTATACATGTAGCGTTTCGCCGGGGCCAATTTTATAAATATTACCGGGTCTGTCAGCAAACCAGATAGTTCGGCAAGTAGGATTGAAAATGGTATTGCCATCTGCGCTGGATTCCAGTTGGTGGAAATCACGCCAAGCCAGATAAAGTTCCATGTTGGTGGCATACCATATATCGTCACGGTTACCAAGTTTTTGGGCAAAATCTTCAATTACGTTCCAATTATTATCGTTATCAAATTCATAACTATGCCCCCACAAAAAGAACATCCGAGGGGCAAAGGTCGGCTTCATCTGAATGAATTCATCAATCTTCTCCGGGAGTTTTGGGTCATTGTGGTGGCAGGTCGGTGTCAGCCGTAACCAATCATTTGGAAGACCAAAATCTCCTTTAGCTTTGACTACGCGACTATACCAAATGCCGCAATGACGGCAAATTTCTGCAACATCATCATTAACGCTGCCAAAGGGATAGGCCATACCGTGAATAGGTTTACCAAACATTTCCTCCAACGCAAGTCGATCATTGAGGACTTGCCCGCAGGCAACAGCAGTATCGCACAGGGCCAAATGGGGATGATTGTAGCCGTGGCAAGCAATTTCAAAATCATCATCTGCATACAATGCTTTTGCCTCGTTATAGGTCAATCTTCCGGGGGATTTTGTGCGTTTAGGCGCATCTTCTTCGCTGATAAAACAACCGAAACTTATGTTGAATGTGCCTTTTAGACCATTTTTTTTCATAATTTCCATCAGTCGCTTATCTGCAAGAACACCATCGTCATAGCTGAGAGTAACAACTTTTGCTTTTCCACCGGGAAAACGAAGAAAACGAGCGTTCATAATCATTATCCTTTCTTCACATCGCAAACAATAAGTGTCTGACCTCTGATTTTGAAATGAATGTCCATACTTGCAAAGCTAAGACCATAAATGCGATCATTATCTCTTTGGTAAGAGGGTCGAGGATCGTGAGATAAGACAGCTTTTAAGGCCGGAAGTTTCTCTTGGGGGATTTTTGCTTGCAATTCCTCGGGAAAAACAACATCAAGCAAAAAAGAATCGGCAGTGTCGGTAAAACCACCGGTAGCATCTGGGTGGCAATCTCCATAAGGAATATACGGCTTTATGTCCAAAATAGGAGTTCCGTCCATTAAATCTGCACCGGCTACATGAATTACTGTTCCGTGTTCTTTTGTATGTTCTATTCCAAGAATTTTTACACTGGACAACCCAATTGCATTGGGGCGGAAAGGGGAGCGTGTCGCAAAGACACCTAGCCTTGTATTGCCACCCAAACGGGGTGGACGTACCGTGGGAGACCATTCTGGACGGACGGCCTTAGAAAATTGCCAGATGATCCAAAGGTGAGAAAAATCTTCTAAACCACGCAAAGAATCGGGGTTCCTGTAATCCGGCTCAAAAATAATTGTAGAAGTTAGTTCGTTTACAATACCACTTTGCCTGGGGATACCAAACTTGGCAGGGAAGTCGCTTTTCATTCGCGCAATCACATGCATCTGAATGTCATCCATGTTATTTTGCCACCTTTCTAAAGAAGAAAGTGAGTATAAAGATGAATGCCAAGACAAGGGAAATGGATGCGCCTGCAGAAACACCAAGGCAATAGGACAGAACAAGACCTGCAATTCCGGAGATTAAAGCAAATACAACAGAGTTTAGATGGTATTGTTTCAGATTCTTTGAAATATTTCTGGATGCAGCACCGGGTAGAACCAACAATGAATTCAAGATCAGCAGACCAACCCAGGAGATGGATAAGGTCACAACCACTGCAATTGCAGTGGTGAAAACCGCTTGTGTAATACCAACAGAAATTCCGCGGGAAGAGGCAAGCTGCGGATGAATGGAAGAGAGGGCCATCTTATTGGAAAAAAGAAACCAAAAAATAACAATTCCAAGTAAAACCAATGCCAACATCCCGATTTCCGTTGCTGTAACAGAGAGAATATCGCCGATAAGGTATTTGTTGTATTTTGTAAAACTGTTTCCGTTTAATGTTGCAATAAAAATTCCCAGTGCTACCGCTGTGCTGGAAAACACACCAATCAATGTGTCAGCAGCTTGATTGCTGCGATAACGAACGTAGGAAAACAGCAATGCAAAAATTGCAGAGAGAATTACCGCAACCCAAGTGGGATTTGCAATGCCGAAAATGACTCCGATTGCAATACCTGTAAAGGCAGAGTGACCCAGCGCATCAGAGAAAAAGCTCATTTTGCCGGTTACGATCATCGTGGACATCAGACCAAACAGAGGGGCCATAAATAATACGGCCAAAAGGGCATTTTTCATAAAGTCCCAATGAAGCATTTCCAAAGGAAGCGCATCACAGATAGTATACCATAGACTCATACGCTGCCTCCTTTTCCGTGAAAGACAGAGCGAAACTCTTGCGAATCCAATACGTCTCTGGCAGTACCCTGATAGATAATACTTTTGTCAATCAGAACAACTTGGTCAGCATATGCATCCAGCATTCCGAAATCGTGGGTTGTCATTAATATGGACAGATCGTATTCTTGTCGAATCTCATCCAGCATTTCCATCAGGTTTTTCATGCCCTCTACGTCTACACCGGACAGAGGCTCATCCAAGATAAGAATATTGGGGATCGGCTCAAGCGCCAGCGCCAAAAGAACTCTTTGCAGTTCACCACCGGAGAGTGTACCGATACGTTTATCAATCAAACCCTCGCCATGCACTCTGGATAGACACTCCAGGATTGTTTGGCGCATATTTTTGGAAATACCAAAGCATGCGGGTCGCTTGAACATACAACAAGCAAATAAATCTGCCACGCTGACAGGATCGCCGGGGTCAAAGGTGGGTGTTTGCGGCACGTAGCCGATTTTCATATTTCGCTCCCTTTGACCCGGTACGGAGAATGAGATGACACCGCTGTAATCGATTTGCCCCAGAATAGCCCTGATCAGAGTGCTTTTTCCTGCACCGTTTGGTCCAATTAAGGCAACCATTTCGCCACAGTGCACGTGCAGATTGACGTCGCTGAGGATTGTTTCATTTCCAATTTTTACAGAAAGATCCTCAATTCGCAGGCAGCAGGAATGGCCGCAACTGCCACCGTGGAAACCTAATTTCATTCCAGTGCCTCCTTTAATACGTCAATGTTATACATCATGGCTTCAAAATAACTTCGTTCCGACAGGCCCATATCTAATGCATAGATTTTTGCACCGGTTTCGGCAGAGATGATCTGTGCCGCGGATGTACTGCCATTACATTCCGTGAAAATTGCCGGAAGATTGTATTCTTTTACAATCTTCGTCAACTGTATCAATTCTGTGGCAGATGCTTCACTGCCGGCTTCTTCTTCAATTGCGTGGATAATGTTTAAACCAAAAGCTTGTGCCATATAGGAAAAACCGTCGTGAAAGGTAATAATATCCCTGCGAGAAAGCGCGTCTAACTGCTCAGCGGCATATTCAGAAATATCTTGTAATCTAGCTTCCAATACCAATAGATTTTGATGAAAAATATCTTCATATTCCGGGTAAAAATCTGATAGTGCTTTGGCAATGTTATTTGCCATTACGGATGCGTTAGCAGGAGAGAGCCAGATATGTGCATCAGTTTCGTGTGCGTGTCCTTCGTGACTGTGATCCTCTTCTGCACAAATCAGGTCGATTCCCAGTGAGCTATCTATGCATCTCTTGGCGCTTAAAAGTGCATCGTCCAGAAAATCTTCCATACCTGCTCCGGACAATATGATGATCTCTGCATTTTCAATTGCACGCATTTGGCTGACCTGCAAAGTATAGTCGTGAAGACAGGACACACTTTCCGTAATTAATTTACGAACGTTAATATCCGTGCCATCGCAGATAGCCGTTGCTAAATCATAGACCGGCTGCGTTGTAGCCACGATCTGCGCTTCACTTGTTGCTTGGTGACAGCTTGATAAACATATAAGCATCATCAAGCAGAGTAAAATAATTCCTGTTTTCTTCATTATCATCCATCCGTATTGATTTCTTACGTCAGCTGAACACCCTCCAAGCTGCTGAGGAACACTTTTGCATCAAAGTCGGGGTTTTGCTCTAAAGTAATTGTAGAGATACATTTCTTTTGTGCAGGAATGTACTCGTAAATATAAAGTGTTTCCACTTTGCCAAGGGAATTGATCGTCGTTTTACTGTCGCAGAACCAGCCGGCAGTGTAGCCTGTATGGCGATAGATTGGGTGGTGTAGAGGTGCGTTTTGGCGACGATTAAAGTAGCCCACATTGCCACCATAGGTGACCGGCACGATTTCCGTTGTGCCATCTGTATAGGTGATGATGTAGTTTGCAACGACATCCAGTTTTGTCCAGGGCTGACGTGTAATTCTGCGCTTTGCTGCGTGAGAAAAGATCAGACTATCATACTGGCAGTTAACACGAATTTCGCTACAAGCTGCATCCGTAATCAGGACTTTCCTGGTGTTTTCCTGAAGCGAGGGATAAGAAATTTGCTGCAACTGCTGGCGAAGTTCCGGAATGATTGTTTGCAAAATTCTGTCATAACTCAGCCGGAAGTTGTGGTGATAGCCCTCTGCCCACAAAAGCTGCGCTGTCATAAGCAGATCGTAGAGTTTTCCTTCTTGTTGCAGTTCTTCTTCGTTAGTTGCTACCCAGGTGGAGATTTGTCCACCGTGAATGCCGGGCTTACGAATGCGGCTTTCATAACGGGGGAAGTGGCTGGAATAAAGATTGCCGATCATAACATCAAAACCCTTTTCCAGCAGATTATCTTCGATATCTTTGCCGAGGTGGAAGTACCAGATAAAGTCCAGCATTACGATGTCCTTGGGTATCATATCGATAGCATCCGGAGTTTGATATTTTGTTACCGGCTGAATCATATCTGCCCACATCATCATCCGGAGGCCTTTGGAAGCGAGGTATTCGTGGATCTTACACACGTCCTCAGCAAATAGTTGCGCCGGTGTTTTTTTCTTACAGATGGGGCAGGCACCAATGGTGCGCACTTCGTCGTGTCCCATATGGACAAATTCCTTGGGTTCGAAAACCTCAATGATCTCGTCAATTACATCAAAGAGAATTTCGTAGCTGCGGGGATTGGATGGGCAGTAGTCGTGGCGGTAGAACTGGCTGGGAAGCATATCCTCAATACGTGTGTCAACAGCTTCCGTAGAATCACCTTCGGCGATCTCTGCAATCTCCGGAAAAGCAATAGTCAGATATTGTACGTGGGCAAGGCTTTGTACCTCAGGAATAACGTCGATACCAAAGCTGCGAATGTAGCGAATATAATCCTTCAGCATTTGCTTGGTGATAGGTTTTCCTTCCGCAATGCCACTGTGTGGGAATGCAGGCCAACCGTACTCTTTCATTTCTACTGCGTGGGCAAAAGCTTCGCTAATCTCCGGATGCCGATCATAGATCATACCGCCGGAAACTTGCAGGATCACTGTGTTATAGCCCATCGGGGAAATGATGTATTTAATCAGACGTTTAGCAAAGTCCATCTGAGCCTCAGAGGGAATGAATAAATGCACGCCCCGGAAGTGCATGAAGGGGATGTCAGAAATCTTTACGGAAGGAATGGCTTCTTTCTTCAAAAGTTTTATAAATGTTTCCACAGCCATGACAAAGCCCCGAAGATTAGATGCCTGAATAGAACAACCATGCGGGTTGATTTCCAGTTCATAGGCATCTTCCGGCAGAGCAGAATTGACGTTTAAAGTAATATTTCCACCGTTTTCAGAAAGCGTCAAACCGGTTTGTTCCTGGAATTTTTCACATAACAGGTGAGCCGCATCTTTTGCCTCGTTGCATATAACGTTGCAGCCGGTAAAGACAGAGAGGGGAATGTCATTGCCTGTAATATCGATTATATTTGGGGTGGGGAACAGATCAACACCTTCGTCCAGTGCGCCGTACAATGTGATGTTCTCTACCAGTAAGTGCGCAAAGTCTGTGCAAAGTACGATTTCAAGCTGGTCGCAAAGAATGCCTGCTTCCAACATCAAATCAGGACATTTGGCGCTCTTTCCGGTTTCTGCAGTATATTGATAAAGCAGCTGATCGCCACTGTACACAGAGGCTGTACGCAAATTGGTTTTATCGCCCAGTTGCAGCACGATTGTATCGACGTAGCAAGGCTTTTGCAGCCTTAGGGAAAGTGTCACATCCTGATCACCAATGACGTTCCAAAGCAGATTTAACGGTTCTTCTTTTGTGGGATTGCCGAACACTTCGGCCTTGGGGACGATGTTGGTTCCAGTGTAGAAATATGTAAAATCAATTGTTCCTAAAAGTTCGTTGAGTATTCCGATTTTCATAATGCGCCTCCAGTATATTCCTATTGCTTCATTTTATCAAACAGGGGTGCAAATGTCAATTGATACTGGTTTTCGTCAGCGGCCTATCAAATATAAAATTAGAGGCTGCTATGGCAGCCTCTAAATCATCAATGGTTCTCCAACCACTCGTTTACTTTTGCTTTTCCAACCCTCTGAATATCCTCCTGGGGATAGGGAGAATTTTCGCCGCCGTTTACGTACACAAAGTAAAATCCCTCAGGATTTTGATACAATGTTTCTTCATAACCGGCAGGTTCTCCGAAACAACCGCATGTAGCCTTTTTGATCAGGGTAGCAGTTTCGGTGTTATATTCTTTTTTACAGATGATTTTTTTCATGTTGTTCCCTCCAATGTTTTATACAGGGTAATTATACCGCATAAATTTGCAAAAACAAGAGGTTTTATGGTACAAATTTGGTAAAATATGGACGTATATTTTAAAATATGATATAATGAACGTGAAAGAGGGGTTTGTTTTGCAAAATATTCCAATGTTTACTACAGAAAACGGGATTGCCAGTTTGACACTCAAAGAGATTCCATATACGCATAAAGCTTATATTACCATACAGGATACCAGTCAGCCGGTAGAATTCTTAAGGGAATGTGTTGACTTTTGCAGTGCTGTTGGCGCAGAAGAATTTTATGCAGCAGGTCATCATTGCTTAGAGAACTTTCCCCTGCATACAATTATTTTTGAAATGAAACGACCGGTTTCAGGCTTGCCGGAAACAGACGCTTGCATTTTTCCTGTGCAGGAAAAGACAATGGAGCAATGGCGCGAGATCTACAACACAAGGATGTCCGGTGTTTCCAATTCTGCGTTTATGACTGTTAAGGATGCCGCACGATATGTTCGTGAGGGAAGTGCCTATTTTGTCCATAGTAATGGTAAACTCTTGGGAATCGGTGTTGCCAAAGGGGATACGATCGAGGCTGTGATCTCTGTAGTTTCAGGTGCAGGTCAGGATGTTCTGTTATCGTTGCTTTCTGCCTTAACGGAAGACGTTGCCCGATTGGTTGTTGCCAGCGATAATCAACCGGCTATTGCGTTATATGATCGTCTCGGTTTCGTGAAAACGCGGGAAACAGAACGTTGGTATCAAATTTTTAAAGATGTCAAGTAAAAACACTTGACAAACTGTAAAGGATGTAGTATGATACGTCAGGTGTCAAGGAAGAAACCTTGACAGGGAGGCCTTATATGGACGCTTTAGAAATGACACTTCTATTTGATTACTATGGCGACTTGTTGACTGAGCGCCAGCGTATGTGTGTTGATTTGCGCCATAACCAGGACCTTTCCTTGGCAGAGATCGCCCAGGAGTTGAATGTGAGCCGTCAGGGTGTTCATGATAATCTGACAAGAGCAGAAGCTCTGCTAAGAAATATGGAGGAGAAGACGGGGTGTGTTCAACGTGATCTCGCATCCCGGAAAGCTTTCTCTAAAATTCTCCGGCTTGCAAGTGAACTTGAAAAGTCGGATGATCCCTGTGTGTCTGACCTGGCAAGGCAGATTGTTTCCGTGGCCAAAGGCATGGAGGAAGAATAATGGCATTTGAAGGTTTAACCGAAAAAATCTCTGCTGCCTTTAAAAAACTCAGAGGTAAAGGTCGCTTAAAGGAAGCAGATGTTAAAGAAGCTATGCGTGAAATCCGCATGGCACTTCTGGAAGCAGATGTTAGTTATAAAGTCGTTAAGGATTTTACAAAGTCTGTTACGGAACGTTGTGTTGGAACAGATGTTTTGGAATCTTTAAGTCCTGCTCAAATGATCGTCAAGATTGTCAACGAAGAACTGACTGCGTTGATGGGCAGTGATACGAAGTATATCACCATCAATCCCAGTGGCCCGACCGTTGTTATGTTGGTTGGTTTACAAGGTGCCGGTAAGACTACAAACGGCAGTAAGTTAGCCGGCCTAATGAAGCGTCAGGGAAAGAACCCTTTGCTGGTAGCTTGCGATATATATCGTCCCGCTGCAATTACGCAACTAAAGGTTTGTGGCGAAAAATTGGGTATTCCCGTGTTTGAAAAAGGCACCCAAAGTCCTGTGCAGACAGCAAAAGAAGCTGTTCTGTATGCACGGCAGCACGGTCACGATATGGTGTTTTTGGATACGGCAGGTCGTCTGCACGTTGACGAAACCCTTATGCAGGAACTTAAGGACATTAAGGCGACCGTTCAGCCGAATGAAATTATGCTGGTTGTGGATGCCATGACCGGTCAGGATGCAGTCAATGCCGCCCAAAGCTTTAACGAGTGGTTGGACATTGATGCTGTGATGCTTAGTAAACTTGACGGCGACGCCCGTGGTGGTGCAGCGTTATCTGTTCGTGCCGTGACAGGCAAACCGATCAAATTTGCAGGTATCGGTGAAAAACTGGAAGATATTGAACCTTTCCATCCGGATCGTATGGCTTCCCGGATTTTGGGTATGGGCGATGTGCTCACACTCATCGAGAAAGCAGAAAAGGCTTACGATGAAAAGAAAGCCGCTGAGATGGAGGAAAAGCTCAGATCCAATAAATTTACACTTCAGGATTTCTATGACCAGATGGTTCAAATGAAATCGATGGGCTCTATGCAGGACATTTTGGCACAGCTTCCCGGCGGTGCCGGTCTGAAAAATGTTCAGTTGGATGAAAAGGCAATGGCTCATACTGAGGCAATCATTCTTTCTATGACACCAAAGGAACGGGAAAACCCCGGCATTATCGGTGCCAGCAGAAAGAAACGCATTGCCAATGGTTGTGGATTGAAGGTTGAAGACGTCAATCGTCTGCTGAAATCCTTTGAGCAAATGCGTGCTATGATCAAACAATTCTCCGGACCTGGTGCAGGCAAAAGGATGAAGCGTATGCGTGGTTTTGGAGGCCTGGGTGGTTTCCCGGGATTTTAATATGTTCGCTGTAAGCAAAAAGAGCTTTGCGATATAGATACACTACATTTGGAGGTGAAAAGAAATGGTTAAAATTAGACTGAGAAGAATGGGTGCAAAGAAGAATCCCTACTACCGTATCGTTGTTGCTGATTCCCGTAGCCCCCGTGATGGTCGTTGCATCGAGGAGATCGGTACCTACAACCCCCTGACCGAGCCCGCAACTGTGACTGTTGATGCTGAAAAGGCTCAGACCTGGATCAAGAACGGTGCTCAGCCCACTGATACTGTCCGTGGCTTGCTGAAGAAGGCCGGTGTCCTGTAAGATTTTCCTAAGGAGTTACACTATGAAGGAACTTTTGCTGTATATGGCAAAGAACCTGGTGGACGCCCCGGAAGCAGTTACTGTAAATGAAGTTACCACCGAGGAAGGCAAAGTGCTGGAACTTCGAGTTGCTCCCGGTGACACGGGAAAGGTGATCGGCCGCCAGGGTCGAATTGCGAAAGAAATTCGCACCATCGTGAAAACCGTTGCACAGCGCACCGGTGAGAAGGTCACGGTGGAAATCGTTGACTAAAGAAAATGCGTGACGATATTTGTCACGCATTTTTCTTTTTTGCTGCCAGATACTTGCCCCTTTTGTGTTTGTCTGTTATAATACAAAAAATCAGGATGGAGGAATACGTATGATACTGGATTTTTTAGAGGCTGGTGAGATCGTAACGACCCACGGTGTTCGTGGTGAAATGAAAATTATGCCTTGGAGCGATGGACCGGAATTTTTGACAGGATTTCGACGTGTCTTTATTGACAATACAGAATATAAGGTTCAAGCTTGCAGAATACAGAAAACCTGCAATTTGTTAAAAATTGAGGGTGTGAATTCCATTGATGAGGCGCAAAAACTTCGAGGAAAAACGATTGTTGTCTGTCGTGAGGATGCGCCAAAGGATCTGATTTTTGCTGCAGAATTAATGGGTGTTGATGTGTTCAGCGAGGGTATATGCATCGGCAAGGTGACAGATGTTTTAGATTACCCGGGAAATAAAGTATATGAAGTGCAGGGAACATATACTTATTTGATTCCGGCAGTAAAAGAGTTTGTGCAGGATATTGACCTGGAAAAGAATACAATGAACGTAACGATTATTGAGGGGATGCGAACGGATGAGAGTTGATATATTAACCTTGTTTCCGGAAACTGTCGGCGATGTTTTATCTGACAGTATTTTGGGGAGGGCGCAGGATAGAGGTATCATTCGTATTGAGACTCACCAGATCCGTGACTACACTGCTAACAAGCAAAATCAGGTGGATGACTACCCCTATGGCGGTGGACGCGGCGCTGTGATGACGGCTGATCCGCTGTATCGCTGTTGGGAAGCTGTATGTGATCAGGCATCCGGACCGGTTTATACCATCTATATGTCGCCTTGCGGCAAGACCTTTACACAGGCAGATGCTATTCGTTTGAGCAAGATGGGTAATCTGGTTTTGGTTTGCGGTCATTATGAGGGCATCGATCAGAGGTTTATCGACGAGTGTGTAGACGAAGAAATTTCTTTAGGTGATTTTGTACTCACAGGAGGGGAAATCGCCGCTATGGCCGTTACAGACGCAGTGTGCCGCATGGTGCCAGGTGTTCTGGCTGATCCTGAATGTTTTGAAGATGAAAGTCATTTTAATGGGATGTTGGAGTATCCCCAATACAGCCGTCCGGCAGTTTGGCACGGTCGGGAAGTGCCGGCAATCCTGCTATCCGGCGATCACGGTAAAGTGGCAAAGTGGCGTAGAAAACAATCCTTACGACGCACAAAACAGCGCCGTCCGGATATGTATGAAAAACTCGATTTGTCCAGCAAGCAAGATAAGAAACTTCTTGCAGAGATTGCAGAAGAGGACAAGCAGTTATAAAAATTAAGTACCCCAAAAGTGTTTTCTTTTGGGGTACTTTTGTATTTAAGAAACAGGATTATAATTTACAATTATGCTCTGATCTGTTAAGACGGTGACCTGGGTCACCTTGGTAGCAAACACGTTAACCTCGATCAATACAGGACAATTAGCTAACGGCTTTACGGAAGAAATGCCTTCATTGTAATCCATATTGACAATATTCAAGGATTTCAGACCGGAAAGTGGCTCTAACGAGGTAATTTTATTGTTAGAACCGGAAATGGTTACCAAGGCGCACTTCTTGGGGAATTCTGGAATCTTCGTTACCTGATTGTAGGAGAAGTCCAGGGATGCAAGATTTACCAGCGAATTCAGCTTGCTGATATTTGTAAGGGAATTTGTTGAGATATTCAACTCGGTTAATGCAGTGCAACCGGCAACAACATTGATATTTGTCAATTTGTTAGATGATAAGTTCAAGAAATTCAATGCAGTCAAATTTCCTAAATCACCAAGCGCTGTAATTAGGTTTGCGCTGGCGTCCAGATAGGAAAGTCGTGACAGTGTGGAAATAGGCGCTAAGGATGCTACGCTGTTTTTCGAAATATCTAATTTTGTCAAATTTGTTAAAGAGGAAATAGCGGACAAATCAGAAACAGCATTTCCGGATAAATTCAACTCCAGAAGATTACCTAAAGACCGTAATGCATCAATGTTTCTTAATGCGCTGTTGTCACTGACATCTAACATTTCCAAACCGGATGCTTTTTGCAATGGCGTGATACCTGAAAGGCTGCACTTTTGTAATGTAAGCTTCTTTAATTTAGGTAGAACAGAGATAATATCCAAATCTTCTTGAGAAACGTTTGTGTCGGAAATTGACAGATCGGTTAGATTTACCAAGTTTGATATATGATTGATCTGGTTTGAAACACCTTTTTCAACGTTTAATGTTTCCAAAAAACTCATGTACTTCAAGTCGGTGTAATCCTTGGCATCTGCCGGAATGGTAAATTCTTCGATTACCCAAAGATCATTGGAAAATAACTCTTTATCCTCACTTACATTAAGAACTTTTCTTACTTCGGTCTCAATCGCTTTATCTGCAAACTCAACCTTGGTGATCACACCGCCGACCGTATAACCAAAAATAGAAAGGGGACTGACCAAACCGTTTTCGGCAATAGTTAAGGCGTAGATCGTATTTTCGCCGTCACTAAGAGGAATGGGATTGCTGTATGGCTCTTCTTCTACAGAAGGATATACACCGTTGGAAGATGCATACATTGTTCCACCATCAGCTTCCAAAGTGACAGAAAGATATTGACTGTAGAAGCCGGGTGCGGGCGTTGCGTTTGGTGCTTTCGGACGAAGTGAATCCAGTTCCGCCTTAATAGTAGGATTGGTGATGTTATCAAGCATAGTAACTGCATCTAAAAGCTTGTCTTGCTCCACGTATGTTTTGCATAGCGCAATATACAAATCTATATTTCCGTCATCAGCAATGGCGTTTGAGAGCGTAAACTCTGCTTTTGTATAATTACCGATAGATTTATACTGCTCGGCAAGCTCAATTGCAACCGCATCGTTGTCCTTGGATTGTGAGTAGGCTCGGTTATAAAACCAGGTTGCAACCTTGTGGTTGCCCTGATCCTCACTGTAGCGAGCGAAATGCAGCAGCATGTCCCGAGTAAAAGCCCGGTCATATACAAACAGGTACCAGAAAGTACAAAACAAAACACACAGACCTAAAAATATAGGAAAAATTATGCGTATAGCTTTCTTCATCATTTGTGACCTTTCGAAATTATTTGTAATAATTATTATAAATCGGATAAGGTTTTCTGTCAAGCATTGTCGCAGATATGGAAGTTATATCCAGCAAAAATCGGCAGAATCCGGACTGGAACCTTGTTAAAATATTTACGAGGTGATACAAATGAAGGAAAAGTATAAGGAAATATTGTTGGCATTGATTTTGGGACTTGTTGTACCGGGATTGCTGTTTTGGGCGGTGGATAAATTTAAGATAAAGCCGGAAAATACACCACAGAATACCACAGCAGTCGCATCCATTCAACCAGATGAAAGTAAGATTTCTGTAAAAACAGATTTGGGAATTGAAATGATGGATTTGGAAGAATACCTGGTTGGTGTTGTATTACGGGAAATGCCTGCCAGCTTTGAGATAGAGGCACTGAAATCTCAGGCAGTTGTAGCAAGAACCTATGCCTTGAAACGCTTGGAAACAGGCGGAAAACATGACAAAGCCATTATCTGCACAAATTCTTCCTGCTGCCAGGGTTATAGTTCTCCAAAAGAATACCTGTCCAAAAACGGAAACCAGGAACTATTGGAAAAAGTTACAAACGCTGTTTCAGAAACGGCAGGACAGGTCCTTATTTATAATGGGGAGCTGATCGAAGCTACATACTTCTCCTGTTCCGGGGGTCAGACGGAGGACGCAAAGGCTGTTTGGGGATCAGACATTCCGTATTTGCAATCTACTCAAAGTCCTGGAGAGGAAAAAGCGACTCACTACGTTGATACATTGAAATTTACGCTGGAAGAATTTGCAGATCGTCTGGACTTAGATCCTTATGGAAATGCCCAAAGCTGGATTGGAAAGACCAGATATACCAAAGGAGGTGGTGTGGATACAATGTATATTTGCGGTGAGGAATTTAAAGGAACAACGCTCCGGCAAAAGCTAGGCTTGCGGTCAACGGCTTTTGCAATTTCAATTGTCGGTTCGACAGTGACGATTACAACTAAAGGTTACGGGCACCGTGTTGGAATGAGCCAATATGGTGCAGAAGCAATGGCAGTACAGGGAATGGCTTATTCCGAGATCCTCTCTCATTATTATAAAAACACTCAACTGGTTACATACGACAGCAATTGACAAAGGTAGCCTTTTAGGGTACAATATAGCAAGTTTCAATTAAGAAGGGGGAATTGCTATGCCAATCCAAATTCCCAATGACTTGCCTGCTGCGGAAACTTTGCAACAGGAGAATATTTTTGTGATGTCTGAAAATAGAGCAGAGTCCCAGGACATTCGTCCGTTGGAAATTCTGCTTTTGAATCTTATGCCTACAAAAGTTGCCACAGAAACGCAGTTTTCCAGACTTTTGGGCAACACACCATTGCAGGTGCATTTGGAACTAATGCACACTACGACGCATGTGGCAAAGAATATTTCTCAGGATCATCTGCTGAACTTTTATAAAAGCTTTGATGAGATCAAGCACCGCAAATTTGATGGTATGGTCATTACCGGCGCCCCGGTAGAGAATATGCCTTTTGAAGAAGTAGATTATTGGCCTGAGTTATGTGAAATCATGGAATGGAGTAAAACAAATGTGCATAGTACAATGCATATTTGTTGGGGTGCGCAAGCCGGATTATACTATCATTATGGAATCCAAAAACACAAACTTCCTGAGAAAATGTTTGGTGTTTTTCCGCACAAGGCAGATTATAAGCGTTCGATTCTTCTGCGCGGATTTGATGATGAATTTTGGGTTCCTCATTCTCGGCATACAACCATTTTGCGTGATGATATTGAGATGGTCCCCGAACTGAAAATACTTGCTTCATCGGATATAAGCGGTGTATATGCAGTTACGAACAAGGGCGGTCGTCAAATCTTTATTACGGGTCATTCTGAATACGATTTTGATACGTTGGAAAAGGAATATCTGCGCGATAAGAATTTAGGGCTTCCTATTCGTGTCCCGGAAAATTACTATCCCGACGATGATGATACGAAAGCTCCGGTTGTTCGTTGGCGCAGTCACGCAAATCTGCTCTTTAGTAACTGGCTGAACTATATCGTTTATCAAACTACACCCTATGATATTATGGAAATCGGTAAAGAAAGATTGTAAAAAAACCGCTGCCAATTGGCAGCGGTTTTATCATTTACGAACAAACAAGACACCAAGAGTTCCGGGACCACAGTGACAGGAAACGGTGCAACCGGCTTCTGTCCAGTAGATATTTTCAAAATCAGCATAGGTGTCAACTGCTTCCTTTACAGCTTGCATACATTCGTCAGTGACCGGGGTACGCGTAACAAACAGAGTACACTTATCCAAGTCATCCCGGTCTGCAAGACGCTCTTTGACGTAGGTTGCAAGACTCTTTGCGTAGTTTCCACGGTACTTCTTGACAACACCCATCTTACCGTTCTTAACCTCAATGCAAGGCTTCAGATTCAACAGATTTGCGCCTAAAGCGGCTACAGCAGAACAACGGCCGCCCTTAACCATATACCTTAGCTGATCCAACAGGAAACTGGCTTCTACCTTTTCGGTAAATTCCTGCAGTTGCTGTTGCATCTGATCCAAATCGGTACAATTTTGAGCCAGTTCACAGGCCTTAAGCACAACCAAGCCCTGACCGGTAGAAAGGTTTTGGGAGTCGATGACACGTACATTATCAAATTCCGCAGCAGCCAGACAAGCGTTTTGATAACAGCAAGAGAAATTAGAGCCGATATTTACATGCACAACACCGTCGTATTCACCTGCATATTTTTCGAACCATTCGATGTATTCACCAGCGTTAATTGCAGTGGTGGAACAGAGGTCACCACCGGAAGACACGTGATCAAAAATATCCGCAGGTGTAATGGTTATACCGTCAGTGAAGGGTTCTCCGTTTTTAACAACGGTCAGGGGAATGGTGGTAATATCAAATTTTTCTAAAAGTTCCTTTGACAAATCGCAGGTGCTGTCAGATAAAATCTTGATTTTCATAATTTTCTCCTTAAGGATTCACAAAATTTTGTAGATAGCAAGGCTGATCACTTGCTTGAATTTTTTAAAAGGTATGATAAAATAGTAGCATAAAATGAAGAATGTGTCAACGAAAGGATGTGAGTATTCAAAATGAAAATGAAGTTTGAAGTGCGGGGAATGACTTGCGCAGCTTGTTCTGCTAGGGTGGAAAAGGTGGCGAAGGAAGTTTCAGGCGTTGAATCGGCTTCGGTAAATTTGCTCACAGGCACAATGGAAATTACGGCTGATAATGAAGCTGTTGTGCAGCCTGTTATCGATGCAGTTAGTCGGGCAGGTTATCAGGCCGGTATATATGGTGCGGAGAAGAAAGAAAAACCAGCTGCTGATGTTGTATTTTCCCAAATGAAAAAAAGAATCCTGCTGTCTGCTTGTTTTTTACTTGCACTAATGTATTTCACAATGGGTCATATGCTAGGACTCCCGATGCCAAATTGGTATATTGGCACAGAAAATGCTTTGGTAGCAACATTGCTACAATTGTTTTTAACTCTACCGGTGGTTTGTATCAACAGCACTTATTTTACCCGGGGTTTCAAAGCCCTCTTTAACAGAGCTCCCAATATGGATAGTCTAATCGCTGTGGGTTCCGGTGCGTCTCTTGCTTATGGGGTTTTTGTATTGTTTACAATGGCTGACGCGATTGGACACCAGGATTTTTCTACTGTTGATGTATGCAGAAAAAATCTGTATTTTGAATCTGCGGCAATGATTCTGACACTGATCACATTGGGAAAATTTTTAGAAAGCCGTGCAAAAGGTAAGACCGGGGATGCGATCCGTCAACTGATGGACTTAAGTCCTAAAACAGCCGTAGTGCGAAAAGGGGATACGCTGCAGGAAATTTCTGTTGCAGACGTTCAGATCGGAGACGTGGTGATTGTCCGTTCCGGAGGCAGAGTCCCTGTGGATGGCGTCGTGATCACTGGAAGAGGAGTTGTTGATCAAAGTGCCATTACCGGAGAGAGCGTTCCTGTGGAAAAAATGCCTGGTGATGCGGTTACTACGGCTACTATGAACACAGAAGGATATTTGGAAATTCGGGCAGAAAAAGTAGGCGAAGATACCACATTAGCGCAAATCATTCATATGGTGGAGCATGCCGGTGGTTCAAAAGCCCCTATCGCGCGCTTGGCGGATAAAATTGCAGGCATATTTGTGCCGGTTGTGATGGGGATCTCCTTTATAACCTTTGTTGCGTGGATGTTAGCTGGTCAGAATGTAGAATTTTCGCTTACCTCTGCTATTGCTGTGCTGGTGATCTCTTGTCCTTGTGCGTTGGGACTTGCTACTCCGGTTGCAATTATGGTCGGTACCGGTCGTGCAGCATCCCTTGGTGTTCTGTTTAAGAATGCGGAAGCATTGGAAAATTTGCACAGTGTCGATACAGTTGTGTTGGACAAAACTGGGACACTGACGGAGGGCAAACCGGCTGTTACGGATATTTTCCCCCAAGACATTTCAAAAGCAGATCTTTTGAAAATTGCAGTTTCTCTGGAAATGAAATCGGAGCATCTGTATGCTAAAGCAATTGTAGAATACGGCGCAGAGTTGACAGTTTCCCAACCGGAGGAATTCGAAACGGTACCCGGAATGGGTGTTTGCGGTGTAATTGAGAAAACAAAATATTTTGGTGGCAACCGTCGGTATATAGAAAGCCTGGGTTTCACGTTGCCTGAATACCCAGATTTAGCACGGACAGGAAAGACACCGCTTTACTTTGCAAGCGAAAATGCTTATTTGGGAGCAATTGCAGTGGCAGATGTGCTAAAACAAGATTCTGCGGAAGCTGTTCGCAGCATCCAAAAGTTAGGACTTTCTGTTGTAATGCTTACCGGTGATAACCATCAAACTGCTGAGGCAATTGCAAAACAGGCTGGAATTTCTGAAATCATTTCCGATGTGTTACCTGGTGATAAAGCCCATGCTGTTTTGAATCTGCAAAATAGCGGTAAGCGAGTGTTGATGGTAGGTGACGGCATCAACGATGCGCCTGCCCTGGCTACGGCGGATGTAGGTATGGCAGTCGGTACCGGTACGGATATTGCAATCGATTCTGCTGATGTAGTACTGATGCAAAAATCCCTGATGGGTATTCCTAAGGCGGTGTCTCTGAGCAAAGCGACAATTCGCAATATTCGCCAAAATCTGTTCTGGGCATTTTTCTATAACTGTTTGGGGATCCCTGTTGCAGCTGGTGTTTTGTTCCCGGCTTTTGGGATTCAGTTAAGCCCGATGATTGGTGCAGCAGCAATGAGTATGAGTTCTGTGTTTGTTGTAACAAATGCGTTACGATTACGTTTTTTTCAGCCGAAAATCGAAGAAAAAACATATATTACCGAAGTCGAGGAGGAACAACCGATGGAAACAATTATTAAAGTAGAAGGTATGATGTGCAGCCATTGTAAAGCACGTGTGGAAAATGTTTGTAAAGCCGTTCCCGGTGCTACGGATGCTGTAGTTGATCTACAGAAAAAACAGGTAAGCGTAAGTGGTGATGCAGATATTGCAGCGCTGAGAAAAGCAATTACGGATGCTGGTTATGAGGTGATTGAATAAGTCCACTTTAATGTACTCATTAATTAGTAGACTATTGTCAGAAACCAAAAGGAGTGAAGACAATGTTTACTATCAAAAACGTACACGGACATATTCAGGTATATGATCATACAGGCGCCTTCTTGTTTTCTGCTGACAGCGAACGAGAGGTAAGAGAGGAATTGGAAGCCTATGAGGAATGTGCGGCTTGATCTTTGCTATGATGGCAGCCGATACAAAGGCTGGCAGAGATTGGCAAAGGAACAAAACACTATTCAGGAGAAATTGGAGAAAACATTATCCCGGTTGCTGGAAGAGGAAATTGAGGTGACCGGAAGTGGTCGTACCGATGCCGGAACACACGCACGGGGACAGGTGGTAAACTTCCACTGTCAAAGTCAAATGCTATGTGAAGATATTTTGGATGGATTGCGGCGGTATTTACCTGAGGACATTGGCATATATTCTTGTAAGAATGTATCACAGCGTTTTCATGCGCGGCTCAATGCCAAGGAGAAAACATATCGCTACCGTCTTTGGAACAGTGAGAACCCCTGTGTGTTTGATCGAATGTATGTGTACACTTTTTCGGAAAAACTGGATATTAAAAAGATGCAACAAGGTGCTGCCTATTTTCTGGGTACCCATGATTTTTCTGCATTCTGTGGCAACAAAAATATGAAAAAGTCTACCATCCGGGCAATTCAAAGCTTTACCGTGGAGCGACAGGGTGATGAAATCCACTTTACGGTTACGGGTAACGGTTTTTTGCAGCATATGGTTCGGATTATGGTTGGTACTTTGCTGGAAATTGGTTGTGGAAAGCGAGATCCGGATAGTATCCCTGCACTTTTTGGTGGACAGCGAGCTGACAGCGGTGTATTAGTTCCTGCTTGCGGATTGTGCTTAATGGAGGTAACGTATTGAACATACAGATTTTTGGCAAAAGTAAATGCTTTGACACCAAAAAAGCAGTGAGGTTTTTCAAAGAACGGCGAATCAAATTCCAGTCCATTGACCTTGTTCGTTTTGGAATGTCTGGCAAGGAATTTGATGCGGTGATGCGGGCTGTGGGCGGTATCGACAACCTGATCGATTGGAACAACAAATCTCAGGAGGTCACGAACTTGAAATATACCGACGATGTGACCACAAAAGAAGATAAGGCCTTTGATTATCCGGAAATTATGAAAACGCCCATCGTTCGCAACGGAAAACAAGCAACCGTTGGCTATTGCCCCGAGATCTGGGCAACGTGGGAATAATTACGAAAGCAGTTCTTCAAGTCGAAGAACTGCTTATTTTTATGGGGTGAGCAGATGTTTGATTATTTAGAAAGGATAAACAGAATTGTTTGGGGTGTGCCGGCACTTTTGGGTATCGTGGGTGTTGGGCTTTACTTGACATTTCGAACCGGCTTTGCGCAGCTTCGGTTTTTTGCGCAAGCAATAAAAGATTTCCTGAAACGTTTTTCAAGGAACGACGAGGACGACAAGTCTGGCTTTCAGGCCCTATGCACTGCGTTAGCGGCAACTGTCGGCACAGGAAATTTAGCCGGTGTCGCAGGTGCGATTGCTTTGGGTGGGCCGGGTGCGATTTTTTGGATGTGGGTCTGTGGTTTTTTAGGAATGGTCACGAAATTTGCTGAGGCTACCTTGGCTGTACGCTACCGAACAAAAAGCAAAAACGGGGAGTTTGTCGGCGGGCCGATGATTATAATGGAACAGGCCTTTGGCCCATCCTGGAGACCCCTTGCGGTGGTCTATAGCTTTTTTGGAGTAGTGGCCGCCTTTGGGGTTGGCAATGCCACACAAATCAACACAATCATTGGTAGTTTGGATGGATTGGTAAGCAGTTGCGGTGGAAACCTGAATATATTTACCAAGGGAATTTTAGCGGCTTTTATGGCGCTGCTGATTTGCGCAGCACTTTTAGGCGGTGCAAAACGAATCGGCAGTATTGCAGAACGGCTGATTCCATTTGCTTCTGTCGCGTATTTATTGCTTTGTCTCGTTGTATTGATTGGACGAGCACAGATAATTCCGGAGACCTTTTTAAGAATCCTCGTTGGAGCATTTTCTCCTGAAGCGGTTACCGGTGGGGTAGTCGGTTCGCTCTTTGTGGCCTTGCGAGTAGGTGCGTCCCGTGGTGTGTTCACTAATGAAGCAGGAATGGGAACAGCATCCATTGCTCACGCAAATGCAAATGTTCAACATCCTGTACAGCAAGGCCTTATGGGTATTATGGAGGTATTTTTGGACACGATCGTAATCTGCACTATGACAGCGCTGGTGATCTTGTGCAGTGGTGTTACTGTGCCCTATGGCACAGATACGGGGATTTTGTTGACTTCCCAGGCTTTTTCTTCCGTACTCGGAGATTGGGTGCAGCTTCCACTGACGTTGGCACTGTGTTTATTTGGTTTTGCGACTGTGTTAGGGTGGGGATTTTACGGAGCGAGATGCGCAACGTTTCTCTTTGGCGGAAAAGCCTGGAAGTTATTTGTTGTACTGCAAGGTGTGGTGGTTGTGGTCAGTGCCTATTTAGGTACCGGTGAAGTATGGTTATTGGCGGAGATCGTAAATGGTCTGATGGCACTGCCTAATTTGGTGTTGCTGTTTGCCCTTACGCCAAAAGTTGTGCATCTGATAAAGGAATACAAAACATTTTATTGCATAAAATGATATTCATATTTATGTTTCATTGACATTAGGGTATGAATGCCTTGACAAAATGCCACTGAAAATGGTAAAATAATAAAAAATTGCGTTGATCGGAAAGAGTATCATGCTGTATCCTACAGAGAGTTGGGGTCGCCGGCTGAAAGCCCCAGTGGTGTTGGTGTGAGAAAGTGCGTCCGGGAGCAAAATAATGTTTTAAAGTGATAAATGAGAGTGGAACCGCGAGTTGTATGACCCGCCTCTTGTGCTTTGGCACAAGGGGCGTTTTTTAATTTACAGATTATTCTTTGGAGGAAAAATATATGTATCTTTATAATTCTGCTACCCATAAAAAGGAACTGTTTCAGCCTAATTCTCCCGATGTTGTGAAAATGTATACCTGTGGTCCCACAGTGTATCATTTTGCTCACATTGGTAACCTGCGCACCTACATTATGGAGGATGTTCTGGAAAAATCCTTGCGCTATATGGGCTATAATGTCAAGCGTGTTATGAACATCACAGATGTTGGACATCTGGCCTCTGATGCCGACACTGGCGAAGATAAGATGGTCAAGGGGGCAAAGCGTGAAAATAAGTCTGTTATGGAGATTGCCCAGTACTACACTGATGCGTTCTTCGCTGATTGTGAAAAGCTGAATATCAAAAAGCCTGAGATCGTCCAGCCGGCCACTGGTTGTATTGCGGAGTTTATCCATATGGTAGAGGGTTTGGTAGAAAAGGGAAAGGCTTATGTTGCCGGCGGTAATGTTTACTTTGACACCTCTACGTTGGATAAATACTATGTGTTTAACGACCATGATGAGGAAGATCTTGCCATCGGTGTCCGTGAGGGCGTGGAAGAAGATACCAACAAGCGGAACAAAAATGACTTCGTTCTGTGGTTTACCAAGAGTAAGTTTGAAGATCAGGCACTGAAGTGGGATTCTCCTTGGGGTGTAGGCTATCCCGGCTGGCATATTGAGTGCTCCGGTATCTCTATGAAATATTTGGGAGAAGATCTGGATATCCATTGCGGAGGCATTGATAACGCATTTCCGCATCATACTAACGAAATTGCCCAATCCGAAAGCTTTATTGGCCATAAGTGGTGCAACTATTGGTTCCACGTCCACCACTTGAATACCGACGATGGTAAGATGTCCAAGTCCAAGGGTGAGTTTCTCACGGTAAGCCTTTTGGAGCAAAAAGGTTATGATCCTATGGCATACCGGTTGTTCTGCCTCCAGAGCCACTATCGCAGAAATCTGGTGTTTAGCTGGGAGAACTTGGACAATGCTGTTGCTGCCTATGATAAGCTGATTGCCAAGATTGCTACCTTGCATGATGTTGGCGATGTGGACGAGGCAGTTCTTAGCCAGCTGAAGGAACGGTTTGCCACAGCTTTGAATGGTGACTTGAACACCTCCTTGGCAATCACCGCCCTGTATGATGTGTTGAAGGCAAAGACCTCTGATGCTACCAAACTGGCGGCCCTTGCTGACTTTGATCAGGTATTGAGCCTGAATTTAATTGAGGCTGCCCGAAAGTTACAGGCAAAGCAGAAAGCGGAGGAAGAAGCTAATGCTGATCCAGAAATCGATGCATTGGTTCAGGCTCGTACCGAAGCTAAGAAAGCAAAGAACTTTGCTGAGGCTGACCGTATCCGCGATGAACTGAAATCTCGCGGGATTGAGATTATTGACACCCCCCAGGGGGCAAAGTGGAGAAAAGTATGAAGCTTTTGATACTGGATGGTAACAGCGTTATCAACCGTGCTTTTTATGGTGTCCGCCCACTAACAACTCGTGACGGACTCTATACCCACGCGATTTATGGTTTCTTAAATATCCTAGAGAAGATGGAGAAAGAGGAGCAGCCGGATGCAGTTTGTGTTGCCTTTGACCTCCATGGCCCCACGTTCCGCCATTTGCAATACGAGGGCTATAAGGCTACTCGTCACGCAATGCCGGAGGAACTTGCGCAGCAGATGCCTGTGATGAAACAGGTACTTGCAGCAATGAATATTCCGATTTATGCTTGCCAGGGCTGGGAAGCTGATGATGTGATCGGCACTGTTGGCAAGATCTGTAGCAATAATGGTTGGGAATGTGTTATTGCCACCGGTGACCGTGACAGCTTGCAGTTGATTGATGAAAATGTGCACGTTAAATTGGTAATTTCAAAGGCGGGACAGACAACTGCGACGCTGTATGACAATGTAAAATTTCAGGAAGAATTCGGCTTTGCACCCCCAAAAATGGTGGACCTGAAGGCGCTTATGGGCGATAGCTCTGATAACATCCCAGGTGTAGCTGGTGTTGGCCCGAAGACAGCCACGGATTTGCTGATGAAATTTGGCTCATTAGATGGTCTTTATGCCAATTTGGACGATCCTTCAATTCGGCCCAAGCTACGGGAAAAGTTAGAAAGTGGAAAGGAGAGTGCCTATCTCTCCTATGATTTGGCAACCATTCGTCTCACGGCACCGATTGATTTTGCACCGGAAGATGCGATCATCCAACCTTATAATAAGCCCGAACTTTTTAAATTATTTACCAAGCTGGAGTTTGTGCGGCTGATTGATCGTTACGGTCTTCGGGGAGCAGAAGCTATTACACCCAAAACAGAGGTAAAATTGGAACGGCTATCGAAGGAAAGCCAAGTTCCGGACTGCTGCAACCGATTTGCTCTCTATATCGCTCAGGATGGTTCTGTGGGAGTAGCTTGGGAAAACGGCGTTTGTGTTGTGACCCCAATGGAGGCAGTTTTCTTAAATGGCTTACTACAGTCTGGTGAGGCGATTTGTCATGATCTAAAGACTACACTGCATCGTTTAGACGATACGGGGCTACACCATCCCATTGCGGTGTTTGATACTGCTTTGGCAGCTTATGATCTAAATCCTTCACAGTCGGATTATCCTGTCTCCAAACTTGCAACCAATTTCCTGGGGTTATCTGTAGATGACGGGGACGCAGCTGGTTGTGCCGAGGCTCTTTGGCTTTTGCAGCCTGTGTTGGAAGACGAACTGGCTAAGCAGGAAATGACAAAGCTGTATTATGATATGGAATTGCCTTTGTGTTCTGTACTTTACCGGATGGAACGGGCAGGTATTGCCATTGATGAAACGCAGTTGCAGCAGTTTGGCGCAATGCTCTCTCAACGGATCGCTGATTGTGAGAAGCTGATCTTTTCGTATTCTGAAGTGCCCTTTAACATCAATTCCCCAAAGCAGTTGGGTGAATTACTCTTTGAAAAGCTTGCGCTTCCTCCGGTGAAAAAGACCAAAACCGGATATTCTACCAATGCAGATGTGCTGGAAAAGCTGAAAAATAAGCATCCCATTATCCCAGCCATTATGGATTACCGGATGCTCACAAAACTCAACTCCACTTATGCAGAGGGCCTTATGAAGGTGATCTGTCCTGACGGACGGATTCGCACTACCTTCCAGAATTTGGTTACGGCCACCGGCAGACTGTCTTCCTCTGAGCCGAACCTGCAGAACATTCCTGTGCGCACCGATTTGGGTGCAGAGATTCGAAAGATGTTCATTCCGAAACCTGGCAATGTGCTCGTGGATGCTGACTATAGCCAGATCGAATTGCGTGTACTTGCTCATATTGCAGAGGATAAAACTATGCAGAGAGCTTTCTTGGAGGGCATGGACATCCACACAGTAACTGCTTCTCAGGTGTTTGGTGTTTTGCCGGAAGAGGTAACTGCTTTGCAACGTCGTCATGCGAAGGCTGTCAACTTTGGTATTGTTTATGGTATATCTGAGTTTTCTCTTTCGGAAGATATCGGTGTCAGCCGGTATGAAGCGAAAGGTTATATTGATAGTTATCTTGCAAATTATCACGGTGTCCGTGACTATATGAAAAATGTGGTCATTGATGCAAAAGAAAAAGGCTATACCCAAACGCTCTACGGACGACGTCGTTTCATTCCGGAGTTAAGTAGCAGTAATTTTAATATCCGCCAAGGTGCTGAACGCATTGCTTTGAACACACCCATCCAAGGCACGGCGGCAGACTTAATCAAACTGGCTATGATACGGGTGGACAAGGCACTAGCTGAAAACTACCCTGCAGCAAAGCTTTTGCTGCAGGTACACGATGAATTAATTGTGGAATGCCCTGAGGAAATGGCAGGGGATGTTGCACGGTTGGTGAGCCGGGAAATGGAGCAAGTTGCGGATTTGAATGTACCCTTACTGGCAGAAGCCAAGTGGGGCAAGAGCTGGTACGAGGCAAAATGATGGAAATTGTAAAAATGACGGCTGACCACGTAACACAGGTGGCGCAATTGGAGCAGCTTTGTTTCAGCGCACCATGGAGTAAAAATGCTGTGGCAGGCGAATTAACAAATTCTTTAGCTTGTTGGCTTGTGGCTGTGGATGGTAAAAAGGTCTGCGGCTATGTCGGTTCTCAAGCTGTCCTTGGGGAAGCGGATATGATGAATATTGCTGTTGATCCAAGCTATCGCAGACAGGGGATTGCTCGTAAATTGGTGGAACATCTGGTATCAGCACTGAAAGAAAGCGGAAATTATCAGCTTACACTGGAGGTGCGCGACTCCAATGAGCCTGCTATAGGTCTTTACCTGTCAATGGGCTTCAGGCAGGTAGGTCGCAGACCCAAATACTACACAAAGCCAACAGAAGACGCCCTGATTTTACGAAAGGAGTGGGAGGTATGAACATTTTGGCAGTGGAATCCTCTTGCGATGAAACTGCGGTGGCAATCGTGACTGATGGTAGAAAAATCTGCACTGATTGTATTGCTTCCCAGGTGGACTTGCACCGCGTATATGGCGGTGTAGTTCCGGAAATTGCTTCACGTAAACACATTGAGGCAATTTATGCTCTAGCCGACCAGGCATTGTTTGAAGCAAATATGACACGCAATGATATTGATGCGGTGGCTGTGACCTATGCACCGGGTCTTATTGGCGCGGTTCTGGTAGGTGTAAACTTTGCAAAGGCGGCTGCTTTTGCAATGAAGAAGCCCCTGATTCCTGTGCATCATATTCGTGGTCATATTGCCGCCAATTACCTGGCTTTTCCGGATTTGAAGCCGCCATTTTTGTGCTTGGTTGTGTCTGGAGGTCATACGATGCTAGTGGATGTGCAGGACTATACCAAAATGGAAATTTTGGGTGGTACTTTGGATGATGCTGCTGGTGAGAGCTTTGACAAGGTGGCCCGTGTTCTTGGTATGCCTTATCCCGGTGGTGCGGCACTGGACAAAGCAGCGCAACAGGGTGATGACACGAAATATCCCTTGCCAAGAGCCAAAGCCGGTGAAAATCCTTATGATATGAGCTTTTCCGGTTTAAAGACTGCTGCGTTGAATTTAATCCATCACGCAGAACAAGTTGGTGAGGAATTGGATATTAATAGCTTGTGCGCTGGCTTTTCTGCTGCGGTTTCTGATACCTTGGTGTCACGCACCATACAGGCACTGAAGCAGACCGGTTATGATAAACTGGCTGTAGCCGGTGGAGTTGCTGCAAACTCCCGTATTCGTAAGGATATCTTAAACGCTGCGGAAAAATTGGGTGCAAAGGTATATTTGCCACCACTATCCTTGTGCGGTGATAACGCGGCGATGATCGGCGCTCAGGCCTATTATGAGTACCTTGCCGGAGTTACGGCTGATATGTCCCTAAATGCTTATGCAACAAAATCGATCTTAGGTGAAAAACTGTAAAAGAAAGGACCTGCACGTAGTGCAGGTCCTTTTGGATTAGTCTGTGATAGTGAAATTCTGCTCGTGTACGAATTCACCGTCGAAGTAAATGCTGATACTGTAGTTACCGACCATCTTTGGTAAAGAGGGAATGTCCAGCTCACAGTATTTGTTTGACCACATTTTTTTCCACTTTTCGGTTGTTGTGGCAGTGCTGACAATGTTTTCGTTTTCATCTCGAATGACAAAAAGTGTTGTGATTTTATCAGATGAGGATTTGGGAGATTTGCTGAGTTTGATCAGGAAGGATGCATCCTTTCCAATATCAAAGGTTGTTGTATAATCCTTTGAAGACAAATCGTAGCGATCCCAATTCTTTTTGGAGGGTGTTTTGCACATCTTGAAGGTCATATTACCTTTAGTGACCTTATAGCCGGAGAAATTATCCGCTTTTTCGGTCTTAAAGTTAAGTTGACCACCAAGGGCAGTAACACCGTCAGAGGTTTGTAAGGTAACAGCATAGCTTGCATTGGGAACCTTAATTGGAATAGTTACTACCGTATTCTCCTTGCAGATTAATTCCTGAATGGGAGAACCGTCCACGCTGTAAAGTACTATCCAGCCATCTTTAGGATCTGTGCCAAGACAATCCCAGGAGAGTACAATGCTATTGTTATTGTTTGTTTTTACTTTGAAATTTGCAACGGATGTGGAGTTTGCAGGCACAAAGGCACGTTCATTAACACTCATACCTGCAGCTGTAACTTCTACAGTGTATTCCTTTTTAGGGTCGACACCCTCAAAGGAAACTGTAGTTCCATCAACAACAATGGTTTGGTCGAATTCGGTACCACTGTAGCAACGCACGGTCCAGTTTTCAACAGTGACATTTTCAGGAGCAGACCAGGTTGCAGTCAATTTGTTATCAAACAATCCCGTGATTGCAAGATCTACAGGTTTAATAAGATTGCTTGCAGTGTGTTTAATTTCTGAGATACCCGTGATTAACAGATCTTCATCAGGGGAAAGTTTGATGGTATATTCTTTTCCGGGAGTAAGGCCTGTAAGCGTTGTCATATGGCCGGCAAACGTAACAGTCTGCGGCTTCTCATCCTGCGCGGAATATTCAATGTTCCATTGTTTCGCGTCAGGACCTTCAATGGTGAAACCAATGATAGCGCTACCGTCTTCAGAGCCTGTCACTGCACTAATCTGAACGATGTTTGTTTGTACAGGTGTGGTAAAGGCTGCGGATGTATCACCTGTAAGTCTGTGGAAGCCATCTACAACAACTTTAACAGTGTATGCAGAATTGGGAGCCAGTCCATCAAAAACGGCGCGTCCGTTCTTAACAGGCTGTTTCAGCTGGTTGCCGTAGGTATCAGAGCAAATAACGGTGAGCTTGCTTTCGTCTAATTTGCTGCTAACATTGACAGTAATACTGCAATTGACACCTTCTTCCAAAACAATTGATTCAATGGGCTGAATATAGTATTTAGTGTAGAAGAAGAAACCGCCGGCAATCAGAGCAAGTATGAAAAGACAAACAAACAGATTTCTGAGCCAGTGTGATTTCTTTACAGGTTTTTCTGCTTTTTCGTCAACATCGCCCTCTGCATCATCTTCCGTTACATCGTCTTCAGGTGCTGCTTCAGTTTCAGGTTCTTCGGTTTTCTCACTATTTTCTTCAGGAACCTCATCCGGATTTTGTTGCGGAGTTTCTTGTTCCTTCAATGTGATGGGTTCGGGAATTGGTACGTCAATGGGTTCCGGCTGCACCACGGGATCAGGTGTGGGATGTGCCAGGAGATCATCTGCTTGGCTGAGAATCTCATTAACTTCTTCGGATACTTCAATTTCAGGAATTTCTTCATGAACTTCATCCGGCGCTGTTTCATCAGAAATCTCATCTTCCAAATAAGTGAGATTTCCTTCCTCGTCCTCAGAGAAAATCTGTTCTTCTGTAATGTCATCAGGCGCGAACTCTTCCGGATTCTCTTTTTCAACAGAGTCTTCTTTTACAATTTCTTCTGTTGTGACTTCCAAAACAGGCGCAATAGGTGTATCATTGGCACCATTTCGTTGCATATAACTAACGATTGCCTGACCCATTTCTACAGGGTCTAACCAACGTTCCTCCGGATGCTCCGCACAAGCTTTTAGGATGATTTCGGCCATTTCGTAGTCCGCATAAGCAGGAGGGGGAAATGCGCCATTTTGCAGATCGGAATTTGTGGGCAGGTTTCCGTCATTATAAACCTGATAGAGAATAAGACCGAGGGCATAGATGTCTATTGACTCAGTTAAGCTAGAAAATGCGTCGGCAATTTCCGGGGCAGTATAGCTGCTGCGATATCTGTCAGGTAACGAAGCGTATTTCAAAGATGAAAGCCTCATAAAACCGATATCGCCAATGCGATAACCGCCCTCTTCAGAAAGATATATGTTTTCCGGCTTTAGATTAACATATAAATAGCCGGATCGTCTGCAAACAGATAGTGCCGCACACATATCCAAAGCTAAATTTACGGCCTCTAAATGTGTTAATGAGCCACGGCGCAGTTTTTGTTCCAGCGTATTTCTGTATTTACTGAGCATATACAGGTTGAAACAGTTGTCTTCCTCCATCTCTTCAACCTGATAATTCTCAATTGAAAGAAAACCTTCAAATTGTGAGAGTTTCTGCAATACTGAAACTTCTTCGACAATTCCCTCTGTAATAGACTTGAAGTAGCCCATAGCAGATTCCTTATCCGGATAGGCACCACTTAAAATAAGTGCGTCCAATTTGGAATGGCTGGAGGGAGTAGAAATAATTTTGACTATATATTTTTCGCTGTTTGTGTTGTTCATGGCAGGGCAACACTGCACACCGTTATGATCAGTAATCGGATCACCCATTGCAAAACCGTCAAGCAACGGTGAAATCAGTCGGGGTTCAGACACAAATATCGCCTCCTTTTTATGTTCCTTTATATGATAAAATAAATTTACAAAAAAAGCAACATCTTTATGGTTGTTTTATTCAGCAAGAAATGATATAATGTTCTGGAAAATGTTGATGCAACGAGTTTTGCATCAGTTAGGAGGACTAATATGAGTAAGATTATCTGCGATGTATGTGGTACATCTTATCCGGAGACTGCAACCCAGTGTCCCATTTGCGGTTGCGTACGCCCTGCCGATGTAACGGTTGTGGCCGGAAATACAGATGTTAATGAAAATGGTGACACCGGTAATTATATTTATGTAAAGGGTGGTCGTTTTTCAAAATCCAACGTAAAGAAGCGCAATCAGGCACAGCAAACCTCAGACTCGGCAGTCGACAGTGCTGCGCAAGAGCCGGAGAAGAGTAAGCAGACGGACATGGGGTTAGTGATTGCTGTATGTGTGCTTTTGCTTGCGATCGTGTCTGCTGTAATTTATATTGCCATGAATTTCTTTGGCTCCGTGCCGACCGAACAACTTCAGCCTGCTGGCTGGGAAACTACTGCCGCGACAACTACAGAAGCAGGCACTGTTGACACACAGGCGACGGAACTGAAGATCCCTTGCCAGAGTATTTTGATTTCCAAAACCTCTGTGGAGTTTGACAGCGTAGGTGCTGGTTGCCTTCTGAATGTTACTGTGAATCCTGCTGATACGACGGATAAGATTGTATTCTCTACTTCTGATGATTTGGTGGCTACAGTTTCTGAGGATGGAAAGATTGTTGCTGTTGGCCCAGGTGAAGCTGTGATTACCGTTACTTGCGGTTCTGTTACTGCTCAGTGTAATGTAGTCTGTCGTTTTGAGGTAGTAGATGCTACGGACACTACGGAAACAACAGCACCTGCTGAAACAACAGAACCTGCTGCTCCTGTGAATACAGAAATTAAACTGAACCGAGAGGACTTTTCTTTAACCTATAAGGGTCAGACCCATACACTTTACAAGGGAGATATCCCGGTCAAACAAATTATTTGGACATCAGATGATGAAAAGGTTGCTACATTTGTTGATGGTGTTGTAACTGCTGTAGGTTCCGGCACGACTACTGTTCATGCAGAGTATAATGGTACGAAGGTTTCCTGCATTGTTCGTTGTAAGCCCTCTGTTGGCAAAGCAGACGAAAATGTTCCTGAAGAAACCACTGCCGGTGAATATAATATCAGTGCAACAGATGTTACTTTGCATTCCAGTGTATCTGAAACTTTTGAATTAAAGCTTTTGAATGCGGATAATAAAGCAGTCGATGTTGTTTGGCAGGTTGCGGACAGTTCGATTTGTTCTGTAGATGGCAATAAGATCACTGCATTAAAGGCTGGCACCACAAAGGTTTCAGCGACCTATGATGGGATTGAGTACGTGTGCATTGTGCGCGTGAAGTAAAGAAAAGCGGTATCCGTTTAGACTGCCCCTGTAAAAACAGACAATAGACAAAGAGCCCCCTGATGTAGGATAATAACTACGTCAGGGGGTATTGTTATGAGCAAAAGGAAATGGACAAATATGCAGGAATTGTCACCACAGATTCTTGCAATGCGAG
>JAZQWQ010000054.1:0-6929 GCA_045632385.1 Faecousia sp. | reverse complement strand
GATATTCGTAAAAATGTGTTTACAGAGGTTGCCCGGATGGCATATTCCGGAAAAGGCTATGAGGGCGTGGATGAGCTGCCCTATATTATTGTCCCCGGAGATCGCCCGTTGCACCGGGAATCCGTGTTTTTGGAGCGTGCCATTGCCAGTGAGCGTGTGCGCTTGGCAATGGGCTTGAATATTCGCCCCATTCAAACCCGGCATCTGATGACCGAGGGAATGGATGCGGCTGCGGTTGCAGAACAGTACTATGAGCCGCCGCTGATCAACATCATTCCTTATGCTTGCCACGCTTGCCCCACCAATCAGTACAAAGTCAGCAATTATTGTCAAAACTGTCTGGCAGCATCCTGTCAAAAGGTTTGCCCCAAAGATGCGATCAGCTTCCGCAACAACCGTTCTTATATTGATTTGGATAAGTGCATTCGCTGCGGAAAGTGCGCCAAGGCTTGCCCCTATAATGCAATTGTGCATATGGAGCGCCCCTGCGCATCGGCTTGCGGTATGGATGCCATTGTGTCTGATGAGCAAGGTCGTGCCACCATCAATCAGGATAAGTGCGTTGCTTGCGGTCAGTGCCTGGTCAGCTGTCCCTTTGGCGCAATTGTGGATAAGGGTCAGATTTTTCAGGTGATTCAGTCTATTTTGAAGGGTGATAAGGTCATTGCGATTGTCGCCCCGGCTTTTATCGGCCAGTTTGGCAAACACTCTACCCCCGGTAAGTTCATTGCGGCTATGAAAAAATTGGGCTTTGCCCGTATCGTGGAAGTGGCGGTAGGCGCAGACCTTTGTACCATTGAAGAAGCCCACGACTTTTTGGAAAAAGTTCCGGAAACGCAGAATTATATGGCAACTTCTTGCTGCCCGGCCTGGCATTCTATGATTCACAAGCTGTTCCCCAGCGAAACACCGAAAATCTCCATGACCCTGACACCGATGGTTTATACCGCCCGTTTGATGAAGCAGAAATACCCAGGCTGCAAGGTGGTGTTTGTTGGACCTTGCGCTGCGAAAAAGCTGGAAGCCATCCGGGAGACCATCCGTTCCGATGTGGACTTTGTGCTGACCTTTGAAGAATTGCAGGGCATGTTTGAGGCCAAGGAAATTGACTTTGAAACGATTGAACCGATGCACGATTTGAACGAAGGTAGTGCCGACGGTCGTGGCTTTGCAGTGTCCGGTGGTGTTGCAGGCGCTGTGGAAAAAATGATCAAGCAAAATGACCCGAGCCGGGAGGTTATGACTGCCCGTGCAGAGGGCTTGCGGGAATGTCGGAAGCTGATGACCCTGGCCAAGGCCGGTAAATATGACGGCTATCTGCTGGAGGGTATGGCTTGCCCTGGCGGTTGTGTAGCCGGTGCAGGTACGCTTTTGCCGGTAGACCTGGCAGCAAAGGTAGTTAGTCGCTATCAGGATGAAGCAGATCTGAACAGTCCCACAGACAGTGCATACCGGGATTTGGGAAAGAGTCTGGAGGATTAATGGAATTAAACGATATCTACGATATTAACCGCTGCCTGACCGGCAGAACCCACGTCCGCGGCACGCCCTGGAAAAAGGGGGAATACGGCCTGGTGGTCTGCGTCTGGGTCTATGACGGAAAGGGGAAGGTACTTCTTACCCGCCGTGCGCCGGAAAAATCCGGCGCCGGAAGCTGGGAAAATTCCGGTGGCGCAGCCCAGGCAGGAGAGAGCAGCCTGGAAGCAATCGTCCGGGAACTTCGGGAGGAAACCGGCATAGAAGCTAAACCGGAAGAATTTGAACTTCTGTGTACCGACCGGGATAAGATCTGCCATTACGATTTTTATTGTTTACACCGGGAGATCCCAATTGAAGAAGTTCGCTTGCAGCCCGGAGAAACAGACGATGTAAAATGGGCGACCTTTGAACAGGTGCATCAGATGATTGCAGAAAAACAAATTTGCACGGTGATTGCCAGACAATTTCTGCGGCAAGAACCCCAGTTGCGACAAAGAGTAAAGCTGCCGATCGTATGATCGGCAGCTTTTGTCGTTTTATGATTGCAAGTGTGAGGAAAATGTGTTATAATTATATAAGCTATAATTTCCTGATGATGTGCAGACCGGAAACGGAGGCAGATAAGTATGTATGATTACTTAATTGTCGGCGCAGGTCTTTATGGAGCAGTATTTGCCCACGAAGCGAAGAAAGCCGGCAAAACGTGTCTTGTGGTAGAACGGCGAAACCATATCGGCGGCAATATTTACACCAGTGAACAGGCAGGAATTCAGGTGCATCAGTATGGCGCCCACATTTTCCACACAAACAGTAAAAAGGTTTGGGATTATGTAAACCAATTTGCCGAATTTAACCGCTATACCAACAGCCCCATTGCCAATTACAAGGGTCAGATCTACAATCTCCCCTTTAATATGAATACCTTCAACCGGATGTGGGGGGTTACCACACCGGAGCAGGCAAAACAGAAAATTGCCCAGCAGAAGCAGGCCTGCGGCATTGAAACGCCCCGAAACCTGGAAGAGCAAGCCATCTGTATGGTGGGCAAGGATATTTATGAAACCCTTGTTAAAGGCTATACAGCCAAGCAGTGGGGCAGACCCTGCAACGAGCTTCCCAGCTTTATCATTAAGCGCCTGCCCTTGCGGTTTACCTATGATAATAACTATTTCACAGCTGCTTACCAAGGTATTCCCATTGGCGGCTATACACAGATCGTTCAGAAGCTGCTGGAGGGCATTGAAGTACGGCTCAACACAGATTTCCTTGCGGATCGGGAGCATCTGTCCGGTCTTGCCAAGTGCGTGATTTACACCGGCCCTATCGATGCCTATTTTGCATATTGCTATGGGCCGCTGGCTTATCGCAGCCTGCGGTTTGACACCCAGGAACTGGACGTAGAGAACTATCAGGGAAATGCGGTTGTTAATTACACCGATAGCGAAACCCCCTACACCAGAATTATTGAGCATAAGCACTTTGAATTTGGCACCCAGGAAAAAACCGTCATCAGTGTGGAGTATCCGCTGGATTGGGCGCCCGGTCAGGAGCCGTATTATCCGGTGAATGACGAGGAGAATAATGCGCTTTATGCCCGGTATCGGGCTTTGGCAGAGGAAACACCCGGTGTATTCTTTGGTGGTCGCCTGGGAAGTTACCGTTATTACGATATGGATCAGGTTGTGGCGGCGGCCTTACAGGCGGCGGACCAACTGCTTTAAGGGTAATTAAGTATGATAAACAGAGATAATCGCTTTTTTGCAAACTTAAATATTTTGCTGGATATTGTTCTGATCGTGATGGCTTACTACTTGTCCATTTTTATCCGGTTTTTCGTGATGAATGGCAGTATCAGTTTGGCGCTTTGGGAATATCCGTATTTGCTGATGGCGCTGACTTATGCAGTGGGCGTTACGGCGATTTATAATGCATTGGGTATTTACAGGCATTATCGTCGCCGGAAAACAAACGGAAAGGTTCTGAAAATATTTGCCGTGAACCTGTTTGCGGTTGCGGTAATGACGAGCTTTTTGTTTGTATACCGGTTGGAGGATTTCTCCCGTGGTGTTTTGATCAGTCTGTGGCTTTTGTCCTCGACCTTTACCGCGTTGCGTACGTTGATCGCCTATAAACTTGTGGATTATAGTATCCGCAAGGGCAATCATCAAAAGCACGTGATCATTTTCGGAAATGGTCATTTGGCAAAGGAATTCAAGGAATCAATCGAAGCAGACCCTTCCTTGGGCATTGTGGTTGACGGTTACGTCAGTAAGGTACAGCGCCCGGAACTGGGCAATAACCTTGGCAGCTATGAGGAACTGGAACAGATTTTGGATAACAGGGACGTGGATGTTCTGGTAGTTGCGCTGGAGACCCATGAGCTGAACTTTATGCAGTATGTGATTACCTGCGCTGAGAAAAATGGTGTGCGCATCAATCTCATTCCTTCATTCAGCCGCTATATGCCCCGACATATCCGTATGGAAGAGCTGGATCACGTGAAACTAATCGATATGCGGGCTATCCCACTGGACAATCCCGGTGCTGCGACCCTCAAACGGGCAATGGATATCGTCGGCTCTGCATTGCTCATTGCCCTGACTAGCCCCATTATGCTCTTTGCAGCGATTGGTGTTAAGCTTTCCAGTCCCGGACCGATCTTCTTTGTGCAGGACCGGGTGGGCAAGGAGAAAAAGCCCTTTAAGATGTATAAATTCCGCAGTATGCGGCTGAACGAGGAATCTCAGACCGGCTGGAGTACGGATGTAGACCCCCGGAAAACCAAATTTGGCAGCTTTATCCGTAAGTTTAGCATTGACGAACTGCCACAACTATTCAATGTGTTAAAGGGCGATATGAGTCTGGTGGGACCCCGTCCGGAAATTCCGTTCTATGTGCGACAGTTTCGGGAAGATGTGCCGCTGTACCTGTTGCGTCAGCAGGTGCGGCCGGGTATGACCGGTTGGGCGCAGATTCACGGTCTGCGTGGAGATACCAGCATTGAAGAGCGCGTCAAATATGACATTTGGTACATTAACCATTGGAGTGTTTCTTTGGATATCCGAATTCTGTTCAAGACCGTCTTCGGCGGCTTTATGAACAACGAAGTGATTGAAAAGTAATATGGATATTAAAATTATTATTGCTGCGCACAAGGCCTATCGTTTCCCGGAAGATGGGATGTATTTGCCGGTTCACGCAGGAAAAGCGTTGCATCCGGAGTTAGATCTGGGTATTCAGGGTGACGATCAGGGCGAAAATATCAGCCCCAAAAACCCTAATTTCTGCGAACTGACCTGTTTGTATTGGGCGCTGAAAAATTTGCAGGCAGAGTATGTGGGACTTGCCCACTACCGCAGACATTTTGCTAGTGTGGGGTTTGGGGATAAGTGGCAGAGAATTCTTACCCAAAGCCAGATGGAATCGCTCCTGAAAAAAGCGCCGGTGGTGCTTCCTAAAAAGCGAAACTATTACATTGAAACCAATTACCAGCAATATATCCACGCACACCACAAAGAAGATTTGGAGCAGACAGAGCGTATTCTCCGGGAAGATTATCCAGCTTATTTGCCGGCCTATGAAAAAACTATGGCCAGCACAAAGGGCCATAGATTTAATATGTTTGTGATGCGTCAGGACTTGTTCCGGGAGTATTGCTTGTGGTTGTTTGATATTCTCTTTAAGCTGGAAGCGCGGCTGGATATTTCCGGTTATTCCGCCTACGATGCCAGGGTGTTTGGCTTTGTTGCAGAGCGTCTTTTGGATGTGTGGCTGGAAACCAACCAAATTTGCTACACAGAAGTCCCGGTGTGCAATATGGAAAATCAGCATTGGGGCAAAAAAATCTTGGATTTCCTGAAAAGAAAATATATAACAAGGAAAGAGTGATACTTTGGGACTTTCCACGGTAGATGCTTTTAAGCACATTCAATCAGAGCATTGTGTTGTCTTAGATGATGTGCAACTGAAGAAATTACAAAAAGTCTTGTTTGGCATTTTTTTAGATATTGTTTCCGTTTGCCAAAAGCATAATATCCGCTACTATTTAAGTGGCGGTACTGCCCTGGGCGCTGTTCGTCATCGGGGCTTCATCCCTTGGGATGATGATATTGATCTGAATATGCCTCGTCGGGATTATCTTCGATTTGCCAAGATCTTTGCCGAAGAAATGGGCGATAAATACTGGGTACATACCCCGGATTTTACGGAAAATTATAATCTTTTGTTAGGCCGTGTCCGCAAAAAAGGCACCTGTGTCAAGACAAAGGAGGACTTTTCCCACGACCAGTGCGGCGCATTCGTAGACATTTTTATTATTGAAAATACCTACGATAATGCAATTGCACGGGGCTTCCACGGCTTTCTCTGCCTGGCTTCCGGCCTTTTGCAGTCCTGCAGAAAGTTTTATGAAGACAGAAAAGAGCTGCTGAAGCTGGTCAGCGACAAGAAAAACCGTAGTGTGTTCCGGATTAAGATTGCCATTGGTTTTTGCGTGTCGTTCTTGTCTGTTGGTGCTTGGACAAAGCTGACCAATCGTTGCAATAGTATGTGTAAAAATTCCACCACCGGCTATGTGGTGATACCCTCCGGGCGCAAGCACTTTTTTGGAGAAGTCCAGCCTCGTGCTGATTTTCTGGAAAGCGTGGAAATGCCTTTTGAAAGTACACAGGCTTCTGTTTGTAAGTGCTATGACCGTTACTTGACCGCACTATACGGCGATTATATGACACCGCCTACAGACAATAAGGAAAGCCACGTGTTTTTAGCGCCATTTGATATAGGCGAGCAATAAAAGGGAGAAACAGCGTAATGTCTTTTTTGAGAAAGATTGGAGAATACCTGGTTGTAGGTACGTTTTTTACACGCATTGCGAAAAAAATAGATTATTTGCTCAGCGTGTGTATTCGTAAGTTGGTGTTTGGTAGAAGTAAAATTGTTGGGAATCGAATTTTTGTGATGACCTTTGATTTTCAATTTACTTGTAATCCTGCAGCAATTGTAAAAGAGATTATTCGCAGAGAGCTTCCTGTGGAGATCTACTGGGCGGTCAAGGGAGACAGCAAGCTGGCAGATTTTCCACCACAGGTGATCCCTGTGAAATACAGAAGCTATGAGATGTATCAGGCGCAGGCTACGTCCAAAGTTTGGATTGATAATGCCTTTAACTGTATTTGGGACGATATGCCCAAGAAAAAGTCGCAGTTTTATTTCAATACCTGGCACGGTAGCCTGGGCATTAAGCGCCTGACCAGCAATAATAATAAACTTTGGCTTCATCGTTCAAAACGAGCAAACAAACGAACCGATTTTATGATCTCTAACAGCCGGTTTGAAAACGATGTATATAGCAGTTCTTTCTGGTCCAATGTTCCCAGTTTGCTGTATGGACATCCGCGGAACGATATGCTGTTCCGGCCGGAAGCGTTTGAAGCCCATCGCCAAGAAGTTTG
>JAZQWQ010000053.1:0-3828 GCA_045632385.1 Faecousia sp. | reverse complement strand
TATGATCTCTAACAGCCGGTTTGAAAACGATGTATATAGCAGTTCTTTCTGGTCCAATGTTCCCAGTTTGCTGTATGGACATCCGCGGAACGATATGCTGTTCCGGCCGGAAGCGTTTGAAGCCCATCGCCAAGAAGTTTGCAAGTTTTATGGCCTTTCTCCGGAAGACCGTATTATGCTGTATGCGCCCACATTCCGTGACGACGGTGACTTAAGCTGCTTCAACGTGGACTATGCTGCGCTAAAGCAGACATTGGAGCAGCGCTTCGGCGGAAATTGGGTCATTCTTGTTCGTCTGCATTTTAAAAACCGCAAGGAAGGTGAAACCTTTGACACGGACTGGTTGAAAGACGGTGGTATCTTCCCGGATATGCAAAAGCTGATTGCTGTGGCAGATGCGGGTATTACCGACTATTCCAGTTGGGCTTATGATTATATGTTGACCCGTCGCCCGTTGTTCCTGTATGCTCCTGATTTGGAGAAATACAAGGGCGACCGTGGGTTCTACTATCCGTTGGAAACAACTCCGTTCCCAATTTCTGAAAACAACGAACAACTACAGCAATCGATTTTGAACCTGGATACAGAAAAATATCTGGCAGATTGTGAAGTGTTCCTGCAGGATAAGGGCTGTGTGGAAGATGGCCACGCAGCAGAGCGTGTTGTAGATAAGATCGTAGAACTGATGAATTTATAAAAAGAAACCTCCGTTGGAATATCCAACGGAGGTTCTTTTATTTTTCGGTAAATTCAGTGTATGCAGAAATAACCGTTTCCGGATCGCCTTCCATTTTGATTTCACCGGCATCGATCCAGATTACCCGGGTGCAAAGATTTTGCAGGTTGGACAGGTTGTGCGATACGATCACAACTGTTCGGTTGGAATCTTTGATCAGATCTGTCATCTTTTTGGCACTTTTCTTTTTGAACCGTTTATCACCAACGCTGAATACTTCGTCGATGAGTAGAATGTCAGGCTCTAAAATGGCGGTAATGGAGAAAGCCAGTTTAGAATACATACCACTGGAATAAGAACGAACGCTTTTGTCAATCTTGGCGCCCAAACCGGAGAACTCGATAATCGCATCCATTTTCTCCATAATCAACTTTTTGGGGAAACCCAGAAGCAGACCGGACAAAATAATGTTATCCCGACCGGAAAGTTCCTTTTTGAAGCCGGCGCCAATTGCCATTAAGGAAACGGATTGACCGTAGGTTTCCACAGAACCGGAGTCCGGAGAATAAATGCCGGCCAAGGAGCGAAGCAGTGTGGATTTGCCACTGCCGTTATCGCCGATAATGCCCAGAATTTCGCCTTTGGCAACATCAAAGCTGACACCTTTTAATGCTTCAAAAATCTCAGGCTTTTTCTTGCTTCGGGAAAAAATGCGCCTTAGACTGATTTGGGATACTGATTTATAGGTGATTTTTAAATCACGCACAGAAAGAGCTATATTATCCATTATGCCACCTTCGCATAGTTGTTTTCCCAGCGATAAATCAGTTTCAAACCACCGATGATCAATCCCAGAGAAATAACAAACCAAATTCCCAGGAATAACCAATCGGGATCTTGTCCGTAAAGTAATGAATTACGAACACCGGACATCACCAAAGAAACAGGATTGATCCGAACGAGCCAGGTATTCCAGGGTGCCGGGACACGGCTGGCAATGTCATAAAAGACACCGCACATATAAAATACCAGTCGCAATAGCACCGTAATAAGATTGCTCATATCTTTCACATAAACGCCAATGTGCATCAAAAACAGCGCTAGACCATAAGTGAAACAGACAAGCACCAACAGTTCGGGGATGATTTGCCAGATACGTGCAGGAAACGGCACTTTGAAAAATACCATCAATACAAAGACCAATATTAAGGATATACCGCATTTGATGGCGTTTACACACATGTTCTCCAACACCAGCATATGCTTGGGCAAGTATACTTTTGTAATGATGGTGCGGTTTTTCCGGATCAGGGAAACGCTGGCGGTAATGGTACGGTTGAATAACTGCCAAACCGTCAGGCCGATGAATACAAACACCGGGAAATACGGCATACTCTTTTGGAACACGATCAAGGAAATGAAGGTGTACACCAGCATAAACAGCAGTGGATCCAAAACCCACCATAGCCAGCCCAGATAAGAATCAGAAACCTCTGTCCGCAGAGTCGCACCGGCAGAAGCCAGAGTATAGGGCATATGCCGTTTCAGATCTTGTGCATAGCGGGCAAACAGGGAGGTAGATTTGTTTTTGTTTTGCATGCGTATCATAACTCCGTGTTAGCAAATTTTAGTGTTTTTTAGGAAACAGTTTGACCCAAAGACTAACCTTATCGGTAGCGTCTGGGTTCTCTCCAGCTACCTTTTGCAGACGTTTGACCTCTGCTTGTAGCTCTTTGATGGTAGCTTTCTGCTTTTTATTTGCAGAAGTCAGTTTCTTGTTAGTAGCGGTTAACTGGTTGATCTCGGTGAAAAGTTTTTTAGATTGTTGGTACCACCGCAATAAATTTTCTTCCATCACATCGTTGTGCCACTGCAGGTATTCTTCGTGGGTATAGGGCAACGGATGGCGAGGTTGAATGTTATCAACCGTAGTGGCATACTGTCCAAACTCTGTGATCTTTTTGATGAGGTTTTCCCGATAGGGGAGATAATCCGGCTTGTTGGGTTGCGGATTTAACAGCATATCTGTAACATCCCGATCTAAAAATTCTGCCGGAGACATACTGTTAAGCCAATCTGCATAAGGACGGAAACGGGTGGGATCCATTTTTGTGTTCACCAAAATAACCGGCGTCTCCATTGCCAGACAAGGCAGGGATACGTGCAAACGTCTGGTAATTACGCAGAAAGCGTTTTGGTAGGTTGTCAGCAATTTTTCAACTTCTGCACGGCGCTGCTCTCTGGTCAAATTACCGCTGGCAGGTACCTTGTGTGTCATAACACGGATCTCTTTGTCAGTGTCTTTGTAAATTTCGCGAACCTTCTCTTCTACAGCTTTTGGCACATCCACAAGGCAGACATATTTTCCAGCATCCTTTGTTACAGGCTGCTTTGGCAAGGTTAAAGTTACACAACCGGAAAAATAAGCCTCAATCCCTCTTGCCTGCAGCTGCTCCATGGTAAACAGATCCCGGCAGCCAACAGGACCCCAGGCTTTCAAATATTCTGCACCGGGACCGGAGATATACTGAAATTCAGAACGAAAATACTTGTGGGGATAGTCGGTAAAGTCTGTGTAGTGAAAGCTGATGAACAGGGGGCGCAGACAATCTGCAGGCGGCCACTGCCATTTTCTTCCCATAAACCAAGCAGCCATAACCGTGGCGGTGGGCTTGTTGCCAAAATGTTCGTTGGTATTCATATTTTCCCGGTCTACCATCGTATCGATCCGGGGAAGTAAATTTTCTAATGCGTAGCTTTGAATATCATCACCAATATTTGTGGTGCCTTTATTGTGCAGCAAGCCGATATTCATGAATTATTCCTCTTTTCTATGTTTTGAATTGGAAAAGAAAATTAAATAAAATTTAATTTTGGCATAAAATCATATAATAGATTATAGTAAAATTCCCGTTGTTTGTCAAGCAAGGTCGTTCCTAGCCCTCGATCTTCGCTAATACCAAACCGCTGAAACGAAACCCTACGTAAAAAATGGAAAAAATCTTGACTATGACGTAATTTTTCTATATAATATATAAACCTATGGGAATCTATACCTAAGAAAGGATTTTTATAATATGGCAAAGGAATTTAAGATTACCAGTCTGCGCCTGGCAGAGCTGGAAAAGGAACTGAATTATCTGAAGACCACC
>JAZQWQ010000052.1:0-1666 GCA_045632385.1 Faecousia sp. | reverse complement strand
CTTTATTGGGCTGCAATGGGAGAATATGAAAGACTTTGCCCGGCTGGTGAAGCAGCAGAAAGACCAGGGCGGGGACTTTTGCAAAATGATGGTGTCGGGGCTTATGGACTTTGACCGGTTTGGGGTTCTGACGGAAGAACCTTTGAACTGGGAAGAGATTCAGCAAGTGGTCAATATTGCCAAGGATGCGGGCTTGTCTGTGATGGCGCACTGCAACGGCGCAGAGGCGATCACCGCCTGTGCAGCAGCCGGGGTAGACTCCATTGAACACGGGGCATACCCGGATGAAGAAGCTTTGGCGGCGATGGCGGAGTACAAAACGGTTTGGTGTCCCACGATTTCTACCATTGGCAATTTGCGTGGGAAAGGCCGGTTTGACGAAACTGCGGTTGGGAAAATTTTCGATTTCCAAATGGAAAAATTGGCGGCTTTTCGGGGTCTTGTGGCGCTGGGTACGGATGCCGGCGCCTGGGCAGTTGACCACGGCTGCGGCACGGAAGCAGAGTACTTAGAGAGTTTGGGGATTGATTGGAAAAAAGGCAGTGCGGTTGTAAAACAGAAGTTTTGACACCTCATCCGTCAGCTCCGCTGACACCTGAAGGTGAATTGCCCTATCAGGGCAAGAGAAGCCACCCTGGGGTGTCTCCTCAAGGAGAAGGCTTTTTTGGGGGAGCAGTGAAAAAAGCAGTGGAAAACCACTGCTTTTTTGTTTTTATGGGTTGAAATCGGCAGAAGAATGTGCTAAACTATATGCGCATAACTATGGGCATACTATGCCCTTTTCACGATTACGTGATAAATTGAAAGGAGAAAAAGAATGAACGTAGCAGAAATTATGGAAACGCGCAATGCGTTTTCCTTCGAGGTTTTCCCTCCCAAGACCGATGTGGGTATGGAAAAGCTCTGCGGCAAGGGCGGTGTGCTGGAGCAGCTGTACACCCTGAACCCCGACTACATTTCCTGCACCTACGGCGCCGGTGGTACCAACGTGGGTAAGAACCTGGAGGTTCTGGACAAGATCGTTGCCGATGGCAAGTGCGCCGGCGTGACCCACTTTACCTGCATTGGCAACACCAAGGAAGGTATCCGTGAGCAGCTGCAGACTTACTTAGATCACGGCATCAACCATATGCTGGCGCTCCGTGGCGACCTGCCCTTTGGCTGGACCGGTACCGGCGGCGATCTGCATTATGCCACCGAATTGGTCAAGTTTGCCCGTCAGGAGTTTGGCGACAAGTTCTGCATTGCAGTTGCCGGCTCTCCCGAGGGTCACATTCAGTGCCGCAGCCTGGAGGCTGACATTGCGTTTTTGAAGCAGAAGCAGGACAACGGCGCTGACTACATTATGACCCAGCTGTGCTGGGATATGGATGCGTTCCGTTACTGGCTGGATGCTATCCGTGCTGCCGGTATCTGGATGCCTGTGGACGTGGGTATCATGCCCATCCTGGATCAGGCTGCTACCATCAATATGGCACTGTCCAGAAACGCTTGCGTGATGCCTCGTGAGCTGTCTGAGATTATTTCCAAGCACTGGATCTTCCCCAACCCCTTCGACAAGGAGCCCTTCGATGCACAAGCTGAGCAGAAGAAGGCCGACTTCAAGAAGGCCGGTATCGAGTACACCATCCGTCAGATCGACGAGTACCGCGCTTGCGGTATCAAC
>JAZQWQ010000051.1:0-2324 GCA_045632385.1 Faecousia sp. | reverse complement strand
AAATCTTGTGTTGCATATTATGCCTCCCCTCTGTTTCTTATTTTACCCTGTTGATGCAACTTCGTCAATCCCGGAACAAAAAAACAGGTGTAGAAGTACACCTGTTTATGTTCTCTTTATGAATTTTTCTTTACACTTGGGGCAAGAAATAGAAATTTTTCCTTTTCCCCGGGGGACACGCACCGTCTGACGGCATCGGGGGCAAGCATAATATTTATGGTCTTTATCCTTTAGCTGCTCCAAAAACCGCAAGTATTTCCGATTTTCTTCATACCGTTTGTAAGTATTTCGGGAAAGCATCCGGAAAATTGCCCAGCCCATACACACGTAGGAAAACATTGTCAGCAGCCAATTTAAAAGCGGAAGCCGCAAAAACATAGACAGCAAACAAGCGCCCAAACCTGTCAGCAAAACAGCGGTATTTAATTTATCTGTGCCGTACCGTCCCTGCATAAAATGGCGAAAACCCATTGCCAGACGCGCCGTAAAATTACGAAACCAATTTCCCATAAAAAAGTACCTTTGTCCAATTGATACCCTTATTATATGGAAAATACAAAGGATTGCAACCGCTTTTTTATTTTGTTTACGGAATGTTAACGAAACCGCCCCAACTATATGGTTGGGGCGGTTATGAAATATTATTCTTTGATACCTTCTACAATGCCGTTGGCCAAGCCCACCATACCCTGCATCTGGCTGGGAATGATGATCTTGGTTGCCTTTCCATCTGCCACCTTTTCCATGGCCTCGATGGCTTTCAGCTTCAAAACGTTGTCGTTGGGAGCTTTGTCATTCAGCATCTGCAAGGAGTCTGCCAAAGCCTGCTGCACGGTACGGATGGCCTGGGCTTCGCCCTCTGCCTTCAAAATCGCTGCCTGCTTTTCTGCATCGGCACGTAAAATTGCAGACTCTTTTTCACCTTCCGCGATCAAAATAGCAGATTTCTTCTGACCCTCTGCCTGCAAAATTGCCTGGCGACGGTCACGCTCGGCCTTCATCTGCTTTTCCATGGAGCTTTGGATGTCCTGGGGAGGCAGAATGTTTTTCAGCTCCACACGGTTAACCTTAATGCCCCAGGGGTCGGTTGCTTCGTCCAAAATCGCACGCATTTTGGTATTGACCACATCACGGGAGGTCAAGGTCTGATCCAGTTCCAGATCGCCAATGATGTTACGCAACGTAGTGGCGGTCAGGGTTTCCATAGCGGCCATGGGCTGCTCCACACCGTAGGTGTACAGCTTAGGATCGGTAATTTGGAAATAAACAACGGTATCGATCTGCATGGTAACATTATCCTTGGTGATCACAGGCTGAGGCGGATAGTCCAAAACCTGTTCTTTCAGGGACACACGACGGGCAATGCGGTCAATAAAGGGGATTTTCAGGTGCATACCTACGCCCCATACGGTCTGGAATGCGCCCAGTCGCTCAATGACATAAGCCCGGGATTGCTGCACAACCGCAATATTGGATACAATCAAAACTAACAAAACGATCAGAATAATTACTACTGGCATAATCATTACCTCCTGAATTTTAATGTACTTTTACTTCCAATGCTGTGACAAAAACCTTAACGCCCTCGACCCGGTCCACCTTTACAGAAGTACCCACTTCCAAAATGTCACCGTTGGAGGAACGGGCGGCCCATTCCAAACCGGACAGTTTCACCCGTCCGCAGGAAAGATCATTCTGAATGGTTTCAATGACCTTTCCGGTCGCACCAACCACCGCATCCACATTGGTACGGGTGATTTTGGGTATAAAATATTTTTTCAAAATTGTACGCAAGCTGCACAGAAGCAGGATCGATACCCCAAAAAACAGTACCACCTGCAACCAAAACTGTGCGCCAAATGCTGCTGCGATCATCGCCACCAAAGCACCGGCCGCAAACCACAAGGATATGACCGCTACAGTAGAAGACTCCACAAACAGGAAAAAGAGGAAAAGCGCCAACCAAATGTATGCAGTCCAGTTCATAAAGACCCATCCTTTCTCAAGTTATTTCACTTTTATCTTAACAAAAACATATCTTTCGGTCAAATAAATTTTTTGTAAATGGTTGCACCTTATGAAAATTTGGTGTATAATTTACTTGTAAAAATTTGGGCTGTCTGCCCGTTTTATGGAGGAATGTTATTATGTTTAATGCTATGATTGAAACTTTGAAGGCCAATCCCCGGAAGATCGTCTTCACCGAAGGCCACGATGCCCGTATCCTGGAGGCTACTGCCCGTCTGAACGAGGGCGGTTTCCTGACCCCCATTCTGATCGGTAATGTGGAGGAAGTAAAGGCCAACGCTGCAAAGGGCGGCTTC
>JAZQWQ010000050.1:0-4083 GCA_045632385.1 Faecousia sp. | reverse complement strand
GCATCACTAAATGCAAAATAAGCCGTTACCGCCACTACCAACAAACGTAAAAGCATGCTTCCCCAGGTTTTTGTTTTTATTGTTGTGTATAAAAAAGCAACACAAAGATACACGATAATACACAAAATTGGTCCTCTTGTTCCGTATATCATCATCAAAAAAATTGAAGCAAGCGCATAAACCCAATCCAACAGTTTTTTATTATAAAGTGCCCAATAGATTAAAAACATTGAACTAGGCAACACCCGGTATGCTGTACCCATACTATCATATCGCATTTGATTCCCGAGAGATGAAGAATATACTGCAAACATGATACTCGCCACTATCGTAAGCAAAGATGCCAAAAAAAGCACCTTCTTTTGTTTTTCATGGTCATAGCACGCGCCAAGAAACATCATAGGCGCTATAGATAGCAAAATATCCACAGCTTCTTTTTGAATGTAATACGCATTTTCTTCACTAATTAACGCAGATATTGCCATTGCGCCTACTACCGCAAAATAAATTGTTATTTCGATAATGCCTATTCTCTTCTGTATATAGGAAAATCCCATTATTAACAGCACTATGATTGCCAACGGATAGAGACTATCTGCCAAAAGACCAATCAGCGGCAGCTTTTTTATCACTGCGATTACATAAGCACATACCGTATATCTTGTCCAAGCCATAAATAGCAGGACAGAAAATATCGTCTGAGAGCTTAACACAAGCCGCTTATTATTGATTATTTTGCTGTTGTTCTCCCTCATGCTAAACTCCTAAACAAATTATTTTTCAATCAGTTTTTGCATATGCTGCAAATAATGTCTGTAGTCAAAGCTCTCTTCTGCGGTTTTTCTGGCATTTTTTTGCATCTGCGTTCTTTGATCAGCAGAAACAGCAACCGCTTTTTCAATAGCGATCCTCACCTTTTCCGGAGAATCACCTTGAATAATAATTGCATTCTCGCCATCGCGCAAATACAGTCCAAGATCGGATGTCAGATTTGTAACGACGGGTGTTGCGGTTGCCAGACTCTCCACCACTTTGGTAGGAAAACCGGCCTGGGCATAGCGTTGCTGTGCAGAACGCAACAGCAAGGTATAATCCGCCTGAGAAAGATTTCTAAGCACCTCTTCCCGAGATACGCGTCCCAAACAATTTATAGCCGTACCGCATTTTTCCAACGCTTGCAGGTTTACACCGCAGGTATCCACCAGCTGTTCCCGACGAATGCCCAATAGTCGCAGCTCTACTCGGCTCAGCAAATCCTCTTCCAAGCAAGAAAAACCGTCAACAATCTGTGCAAGGTAATCTTTTTTACCCGGAGAGCCCGCATATAAAAACACAGTTTTTTCCGCCGACACATTCTTCTGACAGGGTATCGCGTCCATATCCATAATCACGGGAATTCGCGTTGTTCGAATACCACGCGACTTAAAATGCTCTTCCAGATAGGTGGAGATCGCAATCACAGAAAACTGCTTATCAATCCACTTTCGATTGGTATTGTCTTTAAGTCTGTAACTCGGATCCCACTTCCTCAAACAGAACTGCTCCGGGCTATACCACTCCACACTGTCATGGAGCAACTGAATACCGTGCCTTTTGGCGTACTTTTTCAAAAATATCAGACCATTTTTAGGCCCTCCAATATACAAGAAACCATCAAAATCCCGGTTTTTCAAAAAAGTCTGCAAGTTCTTTTTGTATCCCAGGTAGTTTTTAACTCTTGCGAACATACCTTGTCCTGCGTGGCGCAGAGAAATATAAGGAACATTATCGTATTCCTTCAGTAAAAAATCCGTAGAATGACCCATGCCTAACACCACAACTGAGATACCCAAGCCTTGAAAAAGTTTGGCAAATGTATGGCTTCTAACTGCACCAGCATCGCCGTTAGGGTATCGATAATAGGTCACGATCAGCAGATTTTTCATGATTATAAATTCTCCTTATACCATTCAATGGCCAACTTAATGCCATCCTGGAAGCTGTATTCCGGGTCATAGCCAAGCAAACGTCTTGCTTTGCTGATATCCGCATTGCTATGCTTAATATCACCCTTACGGTCAGGACCAAAATTAGGCTCCATATCTACACCCAGTGCCTTAGTCAATCCGTAGTAAATATCAAGCAGATACTCTCTTCCGCCAAAGGCAATATTATAGGCCTCACCGGCCGCCTCACCAGATGCGAGGCATGCCTTCAGGTTCGCTTCGATTACGTTGTCGATGTAGGTAAAATCTCTGGACTGTCTGCCGTCACCGTTAATGGTAGGCACCTGGCCGCTTAAGAGCTGCTTTAGGAATTTAGGAATAACGGCTGCGTAAGCACCATCCGGGTTCTGCCGTCTTCCAAATACGTTGAAATAGCGCAAGCCGTACGTGTCCAAACCATACAGCTTCGTATAAAGCTTACCCCACTCCTCATCACAACGCTTGGTCAGTGCGTAGGGAGACAGCAGATTGCCCTCGCGGCCCTCTGTCTTTGGAAGGTTGGGCTCATCTCCGTACACTGAAGAACTGGAGGCATACACAAACTTCTTTACGCCACACTGCCGAGCCGCTTCCATCATATTCAAAGTGCCTTCAATATTGTTTTTACAATAGAACAAAGGCATTTCGATAGACCGGGGAACACTGCCCCATGCCGCTTGATTCAAAACATAATCTACACCCTGGCACGCTTTCATGCACGTGTCCAAATCCTTAATGTCGCCTTCAATAAACTCGTAGTTTTTATGTTCCAGGAACATTTCCACATTCTTTCGGCTGCCGGTGGACAAGTCATCCAGGCAGCGAACACGATAACCCAACTCTAAAATTGCTTCACAAAGGTTGCTGCCGATAAAGCCGGCACCGCCGGTCACCAAAAACAAGGAATTTTCCGGAAATTTTAAATGTTTATATCCCATAATTACAGTCTCCAATAAAGGTAGCCGCAGCGTTCAAATTCATCCCTATTCAGCAGCCCCTTAATATCCAGCAATACGCGCTTGCCGGTATCCGCACTTGCAAACATACCTTCAATATCCTTCCGCGTTAGACCTGCAAATTGCTCATGTGCAACCGCCAAAATAACGGCATCACAATCGCGAATCTGCTCCATAGGCATAAATTCTATGCCATAAAGCATCTTTGCCTCCTGAGCATCTGCTGCCGGATCAGCAATCATAGGTTCAATACCATATTCCTTCAGTTCATTAACGATATCGATGATTTTTGTATTTCTGGTGTCTGGACAATTCTCCTTAAAGGTAAAGCCCAGAATAGCAACTCGGGCATTTTTTATAGAGATGTCGGCTTTAATCAGATTTTTCACCAAATTCTCTGCCACATATTTTCCCATATCGTCATTGATCCGACGTCCAGAAAGGATGATCTGGCTATGGTAACCCAACTGCTCCGCTTTATAAGTAAGATAATAGGGATCTACACCAATACAGTGGCCGCCTACCAGTCCAGGATAGAACTTCAAGAAATTCCACTTCGTACCGGCAGCCTCCAACACAGCTTTGGTGTCGATGCCCATCTTATTGAAAATGATGGACAACTCGTTCATAAAAGCGATGTTGATATCACGCTGACTATTCTCAATAACCTTTGCGGCCTCTGCCACTTTAATGGAGGTTGCCCTATGGACACCTGCGTCCACCACCAGCTCGTAGACCTTCGCTACTGTATCCAGGGTTTCTTCGTCCATACCGGAGACAATTTTGGTGATCGTTTCCAGTCTATGTACCTTATCACCTGGATTGATACGTTCTGGGGAATAGCCCACCTTAAAGTCCACACCGCATTTCATGCCGGATTCCGCCTCCAGGATTGGCACGCAAACCTCCTCTGTAACTCCAGGATATACGGTAGATTCGTAAACCACAATACTGCCTTTGGTCAAATTTCTGCCAATAATGCGGCTTGCTCCCTCAACGGGCCGTAGATCCGGTGTATGATCGGAATTGACCGGCGTAGGAACTGCCACAATAAAAAATTTTGCTTCACGAAGTCTGGTCTCATCAGCAGTAAAATCTACCGTTGTCTGGGAAATAACTGCATCACCAACCTCATTGGTAGGGTCTACACCCGCTTTATACAA
>JAZQWQ010000049.1:0-5111 GCA_045632385.1 Faecousia sp. | reverse complement strand
TACATTCACTTCTATAACCATGAGCGCATCCAGAATAAAACTGGAGTGGCGCCGCTGACGCTGCGCCACTCCGCATAAAACTAAATATTCCTACATAGGGACTCTTTTTTGTGCTGTCCGCACAAACTGGGGCAGTTCATTTAACTGTCCCCTTATTTCAGATATCTATCAATTTTTCACCGTCATTGCGAGGACGGCTTTGCCGTCCGTGGCAATCAGTTCTCTCTAGGGTATTTACTGACTGCCACGGCGCATTGCGCCTCGCAGTGACGGGTATAGTGAGAGGGTGCAAACAAAAAACAAAGGGCTGTTGCAAAGGTTGCAACAGCCCGCATATTTATGCCAATTCCTTTGCTAAAGCCTGGATCTGGCTGCGGCTTTCTTCGCTCAGGGCGGAGAGGATGGTCACGTTGTTTTCTGCAATAGTCAGGTTCTTGCTGCCCTCCAGCAGCTTCTTCATCACCTTGGTAGCGTTCGGTGCCCAAGTGCCGTTTTCCATAAAGGCCACGGTGCGGTTCTGATAAAGTCGCTCGGTCAGGTGATGGATAAAGGTGTTCATGAAGGGGAAGATGTCGTTATTATAGGTGGTGGTTGCCAGCACCAGCTTGCTGTAGCGGAAGGCATCCTCCACAGCTTCTGCCATATCGTCCCGTGCCAGGTCGGCAACCGTGACCTTGGGGCAGCCGTTTTTCTCCAGCTCCTCAGCCAAAAGCTCCACGGCTTTCTTGGTGTGGCCATAAACAGAGGTGTAGGCGATCAAAACACCTTCTTCCTCAGGACGGTAGGAAGACCAGATGTCATAGAGGTTTACATAATATCCCAGATTCTCCGTCAGCACAGGGCCGTGGAGGGGGCAGATCTTAGCGATATCCAGGGTGGCGGCCTTTTTCAGCAGGTTCTGCACCGGCAGACCGTACTTGCCCACGATGCCGATGTAGTACCGACGGGCTTCGCAAGCCCAATCTTCTTCTGCGTCCAGCGCACCAAATTTGCCAAAACCATCGGCAGAGAACAGCACCTTATCATAGGAATCGTAGGATACGATGACCTCCGGCCAGTGAACCATAGGGGCGGTGACAAAGGTCAGGGTGTGCTTGCCAAGGTTCAGGGTGTCGCCTTCGCCAACCACGATGCGGCGGTCAGCATAATCTGTTCCAAAAAACTGCTGCATCATCACAAAGGCCTTGGCAGAGGAAACCACGGTGGCATCCGGATAGACAGTCAAAAAGTTGTGGATATTGGCGGAATGGTCCGGCTCCATATGCTGCACCACCAAAAAGTCCGGCTTTCTTCCGGCCAGGGCGGCTTCCAGATTTTTCAGCCACTGGTCGCCAAAGTTTTGGTCGACGGTGTCCATAACGGCGACTTTTTCGTCCATAATTACGTAGGAATTATAGGACATACCGTTCGGAACCACATACTGACCTTCAAACAGGTCTACCTGATGGTCGTTGACACCAACATACAAAATATCATTTGTTATTTTCATAGCGTTTCTCCTTGTGTTGCTTCAGCAGCCAGCTTGGCTGCGCGGATTTGTTTGGTAGTTGCAATGGCAATGGGAATGGCGAAGGCCAAAGAAAGAATATCGGCAGCGGCTTGCACGGAAACGATGCCGTAAGCGCCGAACAGGAATGTCAGGGGATACAAAATGGGCAGGAAGCAAGTGCCTTGCCGGGAGATGGCCAGCAAAAATGCGTCCCGGGCCTTGCCCAAACCGGCACAGAGCATATTGACGACGGCCACCCAGCCGTGGATGGGAAGTACTACAGATTGCAGCAGGATACACAGACCGCCCAGCTGCCGCATTTGCGGATCGTCACCGGCAAAGGCCACGATAATGGGATCGGCAAAGAGGATCAGCACCAGCGCCATCAGCGCACCGCCGATAAAGGCAACGATGGCAGAGAAGCGGTAGCTTTGCTGTACCCGGTCATACCGTTTGGCGCCCCAGTTGAAGCCTGCCACCGGCTGGAAGCCGGAGCCAAAGCCCAGGATGATGCTAAAGGGGAACATCATAATTTTGGTGGTCACACCGATGCCGGCCAGCACAGAGTCCGAGATATTGCCGGCCAGGTCGTTGAGCAAAATGGCGGAAATGACACCCAAAGCGTTACGGAACATGGAAGAAGATCCAACGCTGACGATTTGACCCACGATATCTTTGGACATTTTGAAGTTTTTTGCAGACAAGTGCAACAGACTTCTTCTGGTCAGGTAGGGGTAAATGAGGATCGCAAAGCTGACCACTTTGGAAATGGCGGTTGCCAAAGATGCGCCGGAAACACCCATACCCAGGCCGAAGGGCATTTTTACAGCTTCGCCAAAGAGGGGATCGCCTGCGGACAAAATGAAGATGGGGTCCAAAATGCAGTTCAGGATGCCGCCAAAGCCCATACCCACCATGGAGAGGGTGGCGCTGCCTTCACTGCGCAGGCACTGGTTCATAACAAAGCTGGTGGCCATAAAGGGGGCGGCAAAGAGTACATAGAACGCATAATCCACCGCGTAAGCTTCGCAGGTAGGGGTTGCGCCCAAAAGCCGAACCATAGGGGTAATGAAAATACTGCCAAATACCAGAAGCACAGAGCCGATCAAAGCGGCCAGGATAAAGGCGGTGGACAAAACCTGGCTGGCTTTTTTCTCGTTGTTTTCGCCCAAAAGCCGGGCGATGTAGCTGTTGGCACCGATGGCCAGCATAGAGCCGCACATCATAATCAGCTGGTCAAGGGATGCATTGACGCTGACGGCGGCGGTGGCATTGGTGCCAAGATTGCTGACGAAATAGGTATCGGCCAGGGAATAAATGGAGTTGATCAAAAAGGCGATAATGGTGGGGATCGCCATTTTTGCGATCAGCTGGGGAATGGGCGTTGTAAGCATCAACGCTTTCCGCTGATCCTGTTGCAGCGAACGTGTCTTTGACATAACGGTTCCTCGGTTCTGTTTCTATGTTCAGAACCATTATAGCACCCCGTGTCAAACTATGCAAAGGAAATATTTGCTTTTTCCCTTGCAATCAGCAAATTTTTTCGCTATAATGCCCTTGGACTATGTCCAAAATTTGCGTTGTATCCGGGCTGGCCGGAACGACAGCAGGAGGTTTTAAAATTGAATACGAAAATCAGAAACATGGTAGGGGTGGGACTGTTTTCCGCCATTGTGGTGGTTCTGCAGCTGGTGAGTATGCAGCTGCGGTTTGCAATGTTCTCCATTACCCTGACGCTGGTACCCATTGTGGTGGGTGCGGCGGTGTACAACTGGAAGTCCGGCGCAATTCTGGGCTTTGTCTTTGGCTTAGCGGTGCTGCTGACCGGCGATGCGGCTGCTTTTATGGCGGTCAATCCTCTGGCAACGGTTCTGGTGGTGTTGTTGAAAGGCACTTGCTGCGGTATGGCAGCGGGCCTGATCTATAAGATGTTGGAAAAGACAAGCAAGACCGTTGCGGTTGTGGTGGCGGCGATTTCTTGTCCGGTGGTCAATACCGGTGTGTTTTTGCTGGGCTGCCTGGCGTTCTTTATGCCGACCATTACCCAGTGGGGCGCGGCGGCCGGCTTTGCCGATGCGGGCAGCTATGTGATCGTGGGCCTTGTGGGCACAAACTTTATAATTGAGTTGGGTGTGAACCTTTTGTTGGCGCCCGTATGTATTCGACTGATAAAATTGGGGAAAAGATAATGCTTTTAGCAATTGATATTGGCAACTCCAACGTGGTGTTTGGTTGCCTGAATGAAGAAAATAAAGTGGTACGGCAGTTCCGGATGGTGACAGACCTGAAAAAAACCGAGGATGAGTATGCTGCCGGAATGAAAAACATCCTGGAATTTAATGGTCTGAGCTGCGAAAATATTGAAGGCGCGATCATTTGCTCGGTGGTACCGCCCCTGACGGAAATTTTCCGCACCGCTGTGGAAAAGATCATTGGGGTTCGGGCGCTGGTGGTAGGCGCCGGACTGAAAACGGGCCTGAATATTATGATTGAAAATCCCGGTGGATTGGGCAGCGATATTGTGGCAGCCAGTGTGGCGGCTATGGTGGAATATCCCTTGCCGGTGATCGTGTTTGATATGGGTACGGCCACCACCATTACCGTTGTGGATAAGGGAAACAAGTATATCGGCGGCGCCATCGTGCCCGGTGTGGCACTTTCTATGAATGCGCTGTCTTCCGGTACGTCCTTGCTGCAAAAAGTGCCTATTGAAGCGCCAAAGAAGTGCATCAATACTACTACTACCGAGAGTATGCAAAGCGGTGCGGTGTATGGAACGGCAGCGATGCTGGACGGTATGATCGACCGGTTTGAACAGGAATTGGGTAGCAAAGCCAGCTTGGTAGCCACCGGCGGCTTGTCAGAGAAGATCGTTGTCCATTGTCGCCACGAGATCGCCTACGATGCGGATCTTCTGCTGCGGGGGCTTGCGATCATTTATAAGAAGAACAAAAAATAACGGCTGAGGAGAACATATGAAAAAGTGGATCGCAGGGCTTTTATGCCTGAGCCTGCTTTTATTGACCGGCTGCGGAACAAAGGAAGCGCCACCGACGACCGCAACAACCACGGTAGCAACAACGGCGGAAACCACGGTGGAAACAACGGTGGAAGCCACGGAAGCGCCGGTACTGACGGTGGGTATCAGCTTGCCGAACCAAACCGACGAACACTGGATCGCCGAGGGTGAACGGCTGTCCCAGGCGCTGAGGGGCTTGGGGTATGAGGTGGATCTGGAAAATGCCCAGAATGATGTACTTGTCCAGATAGAACAGGTGGAAGTGATGCTGGATAAGGTGGACTGCCTGATCATTGCGGCGGTGGATGCCATTTCGTTGACCCAGGTGCTGATTCCGGCAGAAATTCCGGTGATCGCTTATGATCGGCTGATTACAAATACGGACAAGCTGGCCGGCTTTGTGGGCTATGACAGTCTGAATGTGGGTGTGGATGTGGCCCAGCGAATCGTGGCGGAAAAAGCGCTGGAGACGGCATTGAAAGAACAGCGCAGCTATACTGTGGAATTTTTGATGGGTGATTTCCAAAATCACAACGATATTTTGTTTTATCAGGGTCTGATGCAGGTGCTGCAGCCCTATCTGCAAAGCGGTGTTTTGACCTG
>JAZQWQ010000048.1:0-7491 GCA_045632385.1 Faecousia sp. | reverse complement strand
ACCTTTGCATTTTTCAGTTTTTCCATAGCCTCCTGACCCAATAGCAGGCCACTGCGGGAAAATGCTTCCATCGGAATACTCCTTATTAAATAGTGATATCATCCTATCACGAAACCGGGGCAAAGTCAACTTGACGAAAGGAGTCGCAGGATGTATCATTATAAAAAAGACAGTGAGGTGTGGACTATGAATTTTGACCGGCACATCCAGCGACGCGGCACAGACTGCGCCAAATATGATGCTGCTGCAGAACACGGCTATCGGGAGGATATTCTGCCCCTTTGGGTGGCGGATATGGATTTTCAGGCACCCCAGTGTGTGCTGGAGGCGCTGCGCAAAGCGGTGGATCACGGTATTTTTGGCTACAGTACCCAGAGTGAAAGCTATTTTCCTGCGCTGCAGGCTTGGTTTTCCCGGAATTTCGGTTGGGAATTGAAGCAGGAGTGGCTGGTGCAGACCCCTGGCGTGGTGTTTGCCCTTTCTACGGCCATCCGCGCAACCACAGCCCCCGGGGACAATGTGCTGGTGCTGCCCCCGGTGTATTATCCCTTTTACCGGGTTATCGAAAATAATGGCCGCAGGATCGTAAAAAGCCAGCTGCATTATGAAAATGGCCGCTATACTATGGATTTTCGGGATATAGAAGCGCAAATCGTCGAAAATGAGGTAAAGACGATGATCCTTTGCAGTCCCCATAACCCTGTGGGGCGGGTATGGACGCTGCAGGAACTGCAGCAGCTGGGTAAACTTTGTAAAAAGTACGATGTGACGATGATCTCTGATGAGATCCACTGCGATTTTGCCTTCCGGGAGCATCCCCATACACCCTTTGTAAAAGCTTGCCCGGAAATGGCGGAGAACACCATTGTCTGTACGGCACCCAGCAAGACCTTCAATCTGGCAGGTCTGCAGGTTTCTGATATTCTCATTCCCGGAGAAGCACTGCGCCAGCGCTTCCTAAAGGAACTGGATGTTGTGGCATACCACGGGGTCAACCGCTTGGGGGCAGTCGCTGCTTTGGCGGCATACGAAAACGGTCAGCAGTGGCTGGACGAATGTAAAGCCTATTTGCAGGAAAACCTGAATTATGTTCGTAGCTTTTTGGCAAGCCGTATTCCTGCAATCAAACTGGTGGAGCCGGAGGGTACGTACCTTGCCTGGCTGGATTGCAGCGGTTTAGGTCTTACCAAAGAAGAATTGGATCAGATGATCATCCAAAAAGCAAATTTGTGGCTGGATACCGGAAGTATCTTCGACCAGAGCGCAGAGCAATTCCAGCGAATTGTCTTGGCTTGTCCGAAAAGTACTTTGGAAAAGGCAATGGAGCAGTTGGAAAAAGCGGTGAAAAACCTGTAATACCCCTTGCTATTTTGGGGGATTTTCGATACAATAGGAAAAGACGGTATTTTTACAGGAGACATTAGATTATGACACAGATCGCATTTGACAATGAACTTTATATTAAAAGCCAATCTGCCCATATCCGTAGTCGGATCGATCAGTTTGGCGGAAAGCTGTATCTGGAGTTTGGCGGCAAGCTCTACGACGATAACCACGCCGCCCGAGTTCTGCCCGGCTTCCAGCCGGATAGCAAGCTGCGGATGCTGTTGCAGCTGAAGGACAAGGTGGAGATGGTCATCGCCATCAATGCTGCCGATATTGAGAAAAATAAGATCCGTGGCGACCTGGGTATCACCTATGACCGGGATGTGATTCGCCTCATTGATGTGTTCCGGGGCTTTGGTCTGTATGTCAGCTCTGTGGTGCTGACCCGGTTCCAGGCTACGGATATCACGAAGGCATTTCAGGCGCGTTTGGAAGCAATGGGTGTCAAAGTCTATCATCATTATGATATTGAAGGCTATCCCTCCAACATTTCCCACATCGTCAGTGATAAGGGCTATGGCAGAAATGACTTTATTGAAACCACCAGAGAACTGGTGGTGGTCACCGCCCCCGGCCCCGGCAGCGGCAAGCTGGCCACTTGTATGAGTCAGCTGTATCACGAGCATAAGCGCGGTGTCCAGGCAGGCTATGCTAAGTTTGAAACCTTCCCGGTGTGGAACTTGCCTCTGAACCATCCTGTGAACCTGGCCTATGAGGCGGCTACGGCAGATCTGTCTGACGTGAATATGATTGACCCCTTCCACTTGGAGGCCTATGGAGAAACCACCATCAATTATAACCGGGACGTGGAAGCATTCCCTGTGCTGGTGACGATGTTTGAGCGAATTCTGGGTCAGTGTCCCTACAAATCCCCCACGGATATGGGTGTGAATATGGTGGGTAACTGTATTGTCAATGACGAGGCGGCAAAGACTGCATCCCGGAAAGAGATTCTGCGCCGGTACTTTACCGCCCTGGCAGATCAGAAGCAGGGTAAAGCTTCCGATGAGCAGATCTTCAAGCTGGAAATGCTGATGAAGAAAGCCAGTGTTGCCCCGGAAGACCGGGCTGTGGTAGCCCCTGCAGTGCAGAAAGCAGAGCAGACCGGCAAGCCGGCTGCTGCAATGGAATTGCCTGACGGCAAGATCATTACCGGTAAGACGTCCAATTTGCTGGGCGCATCTGCAGCGCTGCTGCTGAACGCCTTGAAAGAACTGGCCGGACTGCCGGATGACCTGCACCTGATCTCTCCGGAGGTTATTGACCCCATCCAGCATCTGAAGGTGGATCATTTGGGTAACCGCAATCCCAGATTGCATACCGACGAGGTGCTGATCGCGCTGTCCATTTGCGCAGTGACTGATCCTTTGGCGGAGCAAGCCATGGAGCAGCTGGATAATCTCCGGGGCTGCGAAGTCCATTCTTCCGTAATCTTGTCCCAGGTGGACGAAAAGGTGTTCAAGCGTTTGGGTGTCAACCTGACTTGCGAACCCAAATTCAAAGGCTAAGATAAAAAGCTGTCTTCTCAGGAAGACAGCTTTTTTAATTGAGAATTATTGTGTCGGCTTTGCCGACGATTTGTAATAAGAACTGACTGCCAGCTGTGCACTAAGAACTCTATGTCGCTTTGCTCTGAGAGTTCTTTAGACGCACCTGCGGTGCTCCCAGTGACATCCGTTTATCACCGTCATTGCGAGGCTGCGTAGCAGCCGTGGCAATCAGTTTACTTTCCTAATTTGTCCACATTTGGCGGACAAATGATTTTCTCCCTTTTGCACGAAAAAAACCAGAAATTTTTGTGAAAAATGTCTTGACAAACGTAGCCGTGCGTGTTAAGATAATCGAGCGCGTGTAGGCGAAGTCTGCGCTGCGCACTGCGATGATGCAGGAGATTGCGTCGAAAGACGGTAACTTCTGCGGAGTATGTCCGGTCATCGGGCGGCTGAATTGTTCTGTTTACGCAGCGTATATCGCTGGGACAGGGGAAGGTCGGCCTTGCGTCGGCCATTTTTCTTGGCTCGGAATGATACGCACGGAAGCGTGAGCACAGGCTTTAGGGAGTTGAGTGGCAACAGGTTCTCGCAGCCTTCCTTCTGCCAATACATCGCAAAACACCTTGATAATACAGACGTGTATTGTCTGCGGCGTTTTGCTTGTCTTGACAGAAGGAAGGGCGCGAGAACTGCATAGCACCCTACAGCCTGGAAATTTTGAAATATTTCCTGCGCGGACGACGCAGGCTTGCTAACGCAAGTCAAGGAGGACAAGTTGGAAATAATCAAAAGAAACGGCTGTTGGGCTATTGGCACTCGACTCCCTAAAGCCTACAATTCACCGTACCCAGACACCAAAGAAAACTGAGTACGTTTATCAAGGAGGAAAACAAACCATGGCAAATCAAGAAATGATCAGAATTCGTTTGAAGGCATATGACCATCACCTGATCGATGCAAGTGCTGCGAAGATCGTAGACACTGCAAAGCGGAACGGCGCTGCTGTTTCCGGTCCCATCCCGCTGCCCACCAAGAAGGAAGTTGTGACGATCCTTCGCGCTGTTCATAAGTATAAGGACAGCCGTGAGCAGTTCGAGCGCAGAACCCACAAGAGACTGATCGATATCCTCAACCCCAACCAGAAGACCGTAGAGGCTCTCATGGCTCTGGATCTTCCCGCTGGTGTTGAGATAGAGATAAAGCTGTAATTCCTATACATTATAATATAGGAATTCGCCGCTGCCCGCACTGAAAAGCATCGGGCGACGGGTCATGTTGGCGAGGAGGACCCAATGCCTCCGGTCAACCAATAACCTAAAAAGGAGTAAAAAAACCAATGAAAAAAGCAATCATCGGCAAAAAAGTGGGTATGACCCAGATCTTCGATGAAAGCGGCAAAGTGATCCCTGTTACCGTTGTGGAAGCAGGCCCCTGCGTCGTTACTCAGAAGAAGACCACCGAGACCGACGGCTACGAAGCCGTCCAGCTGGGCTTTGAGGACATCAAGGAGTCCAAGCTGACCAAGCCTGAAGCAGGCCACCTGAAGAAGGCCGGCATCGAGGCTAAGAAGCACCTGAAGGAGTTCCGTCTTGAGGATGCAGCAAGCATGAATGTAGGCGACGTTGTGAAGGCAGACGTTTTCGCAGCTGGCGACTGGATTGATGTGACCGGCATTTCCAAGGGCCACGGCTACCAGGGTGTTATCAAGCGCCACGGCGCACACCGTACCGATATGACCCACGGCGGCGGTCCTGTTCACCGTCACGCTGGTTCTATGGGTGCATCTTCTCACCAGAGCCGTATCTTCCCCGGTAAGATCGGCGCAGGTCAGATGGGCAACGAGCAGGTTACCATTGAGAACCTGGAAGTTGTTAAGGTTGATGCAGAGCTGAATATGATCGTTATCCGCGGCGCCATCCCCGGCCCCAAGGGCGGTCTGGTTTACCTGCGCAACACTGTAAAGAACCACAAGATCAAGCAGGCTGGTGCAGACATCAGCAAGAACCCGCAGAAGGCTTCCGGCAGAAATCCCCAGAAGGCTTCCGCAAGAGGCTAAGGAAAGGAGAACTTAAATTATGCTTAAGACTAATGTTTTGGATATGTCCGGCAAGGTTGTTGGCGAAATTGAGCTCTCCGAAGCTGTTTTCGGCATCACTCCTAACGCCGCAGTGGTTCACGATGTTGTCAAGAACCACCTGGCAAATTGCCGTCAGGGCACACAGTCTGCTCTGACTCGCGCTGAGGTTTCCGGCGGTGGCCGTAAGCCCTGGCGTCAGAAGGGTACCGGCCGTGCTCGTCAGGGCTCTACCCGCGCTCCCCAGTGGACCCACGGCGGTATCGTGTTCGCACCCAAGCCCCGTGACTATGGCTACACTCTGAACAAGAAGAGCCGTCGTCTGGCTCTGAAGTCTGTTCTGAGCGCTAAGGCTACTGAGGCTGCTGTCATCGTGATCGACGAGATCAAGATGGACGCTCCCAAGACCGCTGAGTTTGCTAAGTTCCTGACCGCTGTCGGCGCACAGGGCAAGGCACTGGTGGTAACTGCTGAGGCTAACGAGAATGTCGTTAAGTCCGGCCGTAACATCCCCGGCTGTGAGATTACCTTCGCCAACCTGATCAACGTTTACGACGTTGTCAATGCTAACAAGCTGGTTGTGGACAAGGCAGCTCTTGCCAAGATCGAGGAGGTATTCGCATAATGAACACTTACGATATCATTCTCAGACCCGTGATCACTGAGCAGTCCATGGAGTCCATCGGCGAGAAGAAGTACGTCTTCCAGGTCGCTATCGATGCTGACAAGACCCAGATCAAGGCTGCTGTCGAAGAGATCTTCGGCGTTAAGGTCCAGAAGGTCAACACTGTTCGTATGCAGGGCAAGGTAAAGCGCACCGGTGCTTATCCCGCTGGTCGCCGCGCAGCTTACAAGAAGGCTGTTGTCACCCTGACTGCTGATTCCAAGACCATCGAGTTCTTCGAGGGTATGGTTTAATCTCAATAAAGGAGTAACGCAAAATGGCTATTAAAACTTTTAAGCCTTACACCCCTGCGCGCCGTAACATGACTGTTTCCGGCTTTGAGGGTGTTGACAAGAAGGCAAAACCTGAGCGTAGCCTGGTTGAGACCCTGAAGAAGAACGCCGGTCGCAACAGCTACGGTCACATCACCGTCCGTCATCGTGGCGGCGGTAACAAGCGTAAGTACCGTATCATCGACTTCAAGCGCAACAAGCTGGACATGTTCGCCACTGTTGAGCGTCTGGAGTACGATCCCAACCGCAGCGCTTTCATTGCGCTGATCAAGTACGAGGACGAGACCCTGAGCTACATCCTGGCTCCCAACGGCCTGAAGGCTGGCGACAAGGTTATCTCCTCTGCCAATGCCGACATCAAGCCCGGTAACTGCCTGCCCATCGCCAACATTCCTGTTGGTACTGTGATCCACAACGTGGAGCTGCAGCCCGGTTGCGGCGCACAGCTGGTTCGTTCCGCTGGTACCGCTGCTCAGCTGATGGCTAAGGAAGGCGACCTGGCTCAGGTTCGTCTGCCCTCCGGCGAAGTTCGTTACGTCCGTACCAACTGCACCGCATGTATCGGTCAGGTTGGTAACCTGGACCACGAGAACATCCACATCGGTAAGGCTGGCCGTACCCGTCACATGGGTATCCGTCCCACCGTTCGTGGTTCTGTTATGAACCCCAATGACCACCCCCACGGCGGTGGTGAAGGCCGCGCACCTGTTGGTCGTTCCGGACCTGTCACTCCTTGGGGCAAGCCTGCTCTGGGTTACAAGACTCGTAAGACCAAGAACCGCACTGACAAGTTCATTGTCAAGCGCAGAAATAGCAAGTAAGGAGGAAGCGTAAATGAGCAGAAGTATCAAAAAAGGCCCCTTTGTTGCTCCCGAGCTGTACAAGCGCGTGGAGGAGCTGAACAAGGCCGGTGAAAAGAAGGTTCTGAAGACCTGGTCCAGAGCTTCCACCATTTTCCCTTCCTTCGTTGGTCACACCATTGCTGTCCATGACGGCCGCAAGCACGTTCCTGTCTATATCACTGAAGATATGGTTGGTCACAAGCTGGGCGAGTTCGTTCCGACCCGTACTTTCCGTGGTCACTCCGGCAGCAAGACTGCTAACAGCAAGTAAGGAGGTACTGAAATGGAAGCATTTGCACATGTAAAGTACGTCCGTATGTCTCCCCGTAAGGTCAAGCTGGTTTGCGATATGATCCGGGGCCTGGACGTGAAGACCGCTACCGCATACCTGAGCCAGACTTCCAAGGCCGCTTGCGAGCCTATGGGCAAGCTCTTGAAGAGTGCTGTGGCTAACGCTGAGCACAATTATCAGCTCAATGCGGATAACCTGTATATCTCCACCGTGATCGCCAATGCCGGCCCCATCCTGAAGCGTGGCCGCATCGCATCCCGTCGTGGTTTCGTCCGCATCAATAAGAGAACCACTCACATCACCCTTGGTGTGAGCGAGAAGGCTTAATCAGGAGGTAGCTATGGGACAGAAAGTTAATCCCCATGGACTGCGGGTAGGCGTTATCAAGGATTGGGATTCCCGCTGGTACGCCCGCGAGGACAAGGTCGGTGACCTGGTCGTCGAAGA
>JAZQWQ010000047.1:0-13835 GCA_045632385.1 Faecousia sp. | reverse complement strand
CGATTAGGCGTACTTGGTGGTGTTAACCTTAACGCCGGGGCCCATGGTGGAAACGACCACGCAGGAGCGAATATACTGACCCTTAGCTGCAGCGGGCTTAGCCTTCACAACAGCGTTCATCAGGGTATCCATATTCTCGGTCAGCTTTTCAGTGCCGAAGGAAACCTTGCCGATGGGGCAGTGAATGATGTTGGTCTTGTCCAGACGATACTCGACCTTACCGGCCTTGATTTCCTGAACAGCAGCGCCAACGTTGGGGGTCACAGTGCCAGCCTTGGGGGAGGGCATCAGGCCCTTGGGGCCCAGAACCTTACCCAGACGGCCAACCAGGCCCATCATATCGGGAGAAGCAACGACAACGTCGAACTCGAACCAGTTCTCCTTGGTGATCTTCTCAACCAGCTCCATGCCGCCAACATAGTCAGCGCCAGCAGCCTGAGCTTCTTCCACCTTAGCGTCCTTAGCGAACACCAGAACGCGGCGGGTCTTACCGGTACCATTGGGCAGAACTACGGCACCACGGACCTGCTGGTCAGCGTGACGGGAGTCAACACCCAACTTGATGTGCAGCTCGACAGTCTCGTCGAACTTTGCGGAAGCACCCTTCACAACCAGATCCAGGGCCTCAGCGGGATCATACTGAACAGAGCGATCAATCAGCTTGGCGCTCTCTTTATACTTTTTACCTCTAAACACTTGTTAAATCCTCCTTAAAGTGGTGATGCGGAAAAATCCTCCCACATTTCCGGGCAATTTCCCGGACAGAAAAGTAATTAGTCAACGACAGTGATACCCATGGAACGGCAAGTACCTGCAACCTGGCTTTCAGCAGCTTCCAGGGAGTTGACGTTCAAGTCGGGCATTTTGGTCTTAGCAATCTCAGAGATCTGAGCACGAGTAATCTGACCAACCTTGGTCTTGTTGGGAACACCGGAACCCTTGTCCAGACCGATTGCCTTCAAAACCAGCAGGGGAGTGGGGGGGGTCTTAGTGATAAAGGTGAAGCTACGGTCAGCGTAAACAGTGATCACAACGGGGATCTTGTAGCCTTCCATATTCTTGGTGCGATCGTTGAATTCCTTGATGAATGCAGCGATGTTAACACCGTGCTGACCCAAAGCGGGACCAACAGGGGGGGATGCGGTAGCCTTAGCGGCGTTAATCTGAAGTTTGATAATACCAGTGACTTTCTGTGCCATTATAAGCACCTCCTGAATAAAATGTGGTAATATGCGCTTTACGCATTTCTTTCGGGGTAACTACCCCTCCCACGTACGACCGGAAAACCGGTTGATGCGTTTATGGGTTAATGACTTCGATCTGATCGAGCTCAAACTCGACGGAAGTCTCGCGTCCGAACATGGTCACGACCACGCTGACGCTGTTCTTTTCGACCTCAATTGCCTCCACGACACCGGTAAAGGAACTGAACGGACCGTCAAGAATGCTGACCGTATCGCCAACAGCGTAGTTGACAACGATCTCTTTCTTTTCAACGCCCATCTGGTAAACCTCGTCCTCGGTCAGAGGAATGGGATCTTCACCTGCAGCACCTACGAAACCGGAGACACCGCGGATGCTTCTGATTGCATGCCATGTATTGTCGCTGTAAACCATCTTGACGAACACATAACCGGGGTAGAGCTTACGCTCAAATGTCTTGCTGACACCGGACTCGTTGATCTCGGTAACAGTCTCCATAGGAATGGAGATGGCCAGGATCTGATCCTGCAGACCACGGCTTTGCACCGTCTTTTCGATGGTAGCTTTGACAGTGTTCTCATATGCGGAATAGGTATGGACAACATACCATTTTGCAGCTTCTGCCATAGCTTGTCTCCTTCTTAGCCCTTGAACAGACCAATCAGCGCATCAACGCCGACACGGGCCACAAGGTCAAACAGCCAGATAAAAACACCTACGACGAGAACGCAGGCCAGGACAATCAGGGTGTTCTTCAGAACCTGCTGTGCAGTAGGCCAAACAACCTTCTTCAGCTCGCTGCGAAGCTCACGGAAGTAACGGGCGATGGCTCTGCCGGCTCTTACGAACCAATTTGCTTTCTTAGCTTCTGCCATGGTGCGACCTCCTTACTTAGTCTCGTTGTGAATGGTGTGCTTCTTGCAGAATCTGCAATACTTCTTCATTTCGAGACGGTCAGGGTCATTCTTCTTGTTTTTCATAGTATCGTAGTTTCTTTGCTTGCACTCAGAGCATCTCAAAGTGACTTTCACGCGCATAACGGCACCTCCTTAAATTTGCCTCCCTGTATCACCCCGGCTAGAAAAATTTAGTAAGCGGCCAACTACAACAGCCACTCCGAGGCTGAAAAAGGGCATAATGTCCCTATTTCACAGGTAAAATCAATTCTAACACAACGGGTCCGTCAAGTCAACAATTTTTTTCTTTATTTTTTATATATTTTGTTTTATAATGGGGGAAAGCAAAGAACAGGAGATTGTTTTATGAAGCGAATTATGGGAATTGACTACGGAGATGCCCGGACAGGTGTTGCCGTGTCGGATCTTTTATGCACCTTGGTTGGGACGACGACTGTGATTCACAGCCATAACCGTGAAAAGACTATACAGGAGATCGTCCGGATGGTACAAGGTTCTGAAATCAGCGAGATTGTTGTGGGCTTGCCGAAAAATATGGATGGCTCCGAAGGAGCCAGAGCTGAGCTTTGCCGCAATTTTGCAAAAGATTTGGAAACAGCAACCGGTTTGCCGGTTCATCTGTGGGACGAACGCAGAACTACTGTAGAAGCGCACAATATTCTTTCGCAGCATAATTACCACGGCAAAAAACGCAAGGATACGGTTGATGCTGTGGCTGCTTCTTTGATTTTAGAAGGTTATTTGGCTTTTCGTGGACGGTAAAAAATCTCCCGTATGCCGGTGACCAACAAAAGAATACCAAATAGTTTTTTGAAAAGCCCAGTGTCCAGGTGCTTTCCTAAGACAGAGAAAATGCCGGCACTGATACAGCCTGTCAAAATTGCTGGCAGTATCTTCTTTATATTGAATGCCCCCTGTTTCCAACGAAACAGGGAAGAAATCACTGCGCCCGGGATAAAAAACAACAGATTAATATTTCTGGCAGTAGGGTGGCTAATATCCACGACCAATGTCAACCAAAGAATCAGAAGGCTTCCGCCGCCGACACCCAAGCCGGCCAGGAAGCCTAAAATACTGCCGACAATGAGGAGAACCGGAAAACTCTCTAGCATAGATATTGTACCCCACCCCATAAAATCAGAATTCCCAAAATTCTGTGCAGCCACAATGTAGGGATCGCTTTTCCAAGAAAACCGGACAGAACACCGCCTACAGCGCTGCCGATAAAATAGGGTAGTGGTGCTATCCAATCAAAATGCAGAATGTCTAAAGAAAACACTAAAGAAACCAGGCAGATCGGCAGGATAATTGCCACGGATGTGGGAAAAATCTCCTGTTCCTCCAAGTCTGTAATACCGGTCAGCAGCGGTACCAATACCATACCGCCACCTGCACCAAACAGCCCATTCACAGCCCCGGCGCAAAGCCCGGCCAAACATATGCCATACTTTTTAATAGAATGCAAAAAAATACCCCCCCTGTGGAAATTTTCTCCTCAGGGGGTGTTTTTATACATATATAAAGAAGGGTCTCCACTTTGTTGCGGAGACCCTTGCATATTAACCCAAAGTTACGTCCAGTTTGATCTTGGAGGTGTCAGCCAGTGCACCTTCAATTGCTTCCACGATCTCGTTGTACCAAGCTTCATGATCCGCAGCGCGCATATCTTCAGAGATCATATAATCTCTGTAATTCATTTTGCTGTCACCAACGTAGTACATAACGTGGTAGCCATACTCGGTCTCAATTACTTCACAGTCACCGGCCTTACGGGATTTATCCATAGCCCAGTTGCGGAAGTTCTGAACATAATCAGAATTTCTGTGGACGTTTTCAAACAGACCGCCATCTTCAGCAGTGGTGTCGTCACTGTGTTCCTTAACCAGCGCGATGAAAGATTCTTCTGTCTTCTCACCTTTGCTCCAGGTGTCAAAGTAACCCTCAGCCGTTGTCTTGGCAGCAGCCTTCTCTTCATCGGAGTACTCGGTTTCGTTGGTTTCTTCGTTTGTAGTACCGCCCTTAAACTGAACCAGCAGGTGACGGACATCGCCCATCTTTTCAACATTATCTACCTTGCTGCCGAACAAAGCAACATAGTAGCCGTTTACAACAGTGGTTTCATTGCCGGCATCGTCAGTAGTGGTGCTCTCGTTGGGGATTGCGGCAATGTCGCCTTCCTTACGGGCATCGTCAGCCAACCACTTTGCCAGAGCAGCGTTGATGCTTGTGTAAAGCTTGTCCTTTTCCTCGTTAACGGCCACTTCGCTTTCTGCATTGACTTTGGTAGCCTCTGCCAATGCTTTCAGCTCCTCCAGGGTCTTAGCAGTAGCCATATTTTCGGCAGCTGCCTTCAAAGCGACACGTGCGGCCTGATTCTCTTCGTCAGAGTAGGTCTTATTGCCGTTCTCGTCCGTTGTGCCACCCTCACGGAAGTCAGCATAGCTTAAGTAGCTGTAGTGATAATTGAAGGAATTATAGTTATCTTCCTTGTCAGCTACATATTCCTTAATATCTGCATCGGTGTAGGTGAGGTTTTCGTTGTGCGCAGTAATGTAAGCATCTGCAATAGCGCCACGCTCGCAGTACTCGGTGTAGTTATCGATATCAGAGCCAAATCCGTAGACAGCACGCAGATACTGATTGGTATTGCTGTAACCGTACAGGGTTGCGTAGGATTCCAAATTGTGGGAAATGTGCTCCAAGTTCTCTTTCTCTTCTTCGGAAAGCTCAAAATTATCCTTCTTAGCCAGATCGTACATAGTGTAGTCCAGCTTCGCGTTTTCCAAAGCACCGTCCAGGAAATACTCTGCCCAGGTCTTGCCGGTCTCAGCGTCCTGAATTTGCTGATCCAGAGGCTTTGCGCCATCCAAACCAAGGGAAGTGAGGTAGGACTCGGCATAATCAGAGAACTGGGTGTAAATTTCGTTGTAGAACTCATTGATCGCATCAATGTAGTAGTAGTTGAAATCTACGCTGTTCAGCTTGTGCTCGCCAACGGTTGCGGCGGTGGTATTCTTCTGAATGATGCCGCTGTTGTTCACAGCGCGGACACCGAGAACACCCAGGGCAATTACTACGACCAAAAGCATTGCGCTAACGAATGCGATGGTGTACATTTTTAATTTCTTTGCTTCAGCCTGTTCGGCCTTCTGCTTTTCAGTCAAAAAAGCAGTCTCCATTTCCTTACGGAGTTTCTTCTTATCTGTTGCGCTCATTTGATACATTCCTCTCGTTGTGGTAGGATGGTGTGTCGTTCTACGACACATAGTCTAGAGTATTATATACGATAATGTCAAAAGTTGCAAGTGAAATTATTTTGAACATAGAAATAGTAAAAACGCAGGGAGAAAACTCCCTGCGCCAACCCGCCATAGCCGTGGTGTATCCAGTTATGACCTGCACGATAAGGCAGGTGGGTTGCCGCTTCCGGCCTTCGCTGCTCCCAACGTCCACCTAACGTCAAAGCGTAGGCGGGAGGTCTGCAATCCGACAGGAAAGTCTAACATCCCTAGATATAAATGTGGGTCCAAAAGGACACATCACGCACAAGGCAGGCTGTTAATCAGTCTTCTTCGTCCTCTTCGTAAAGCTGATCCATAATCAGGGAGTACACAGCTTCCAATTCTTCCTCATCTTCAATAGCAGCCAGAATGGGTTCGCCATCTTCCTCGACGGATTTCAAAATGCTTACTTCCGGATTATCATTTTCTTCACCGTCAGCCAGCGTGACTGCCAGATAGGTTTCGCCATTATACTCCAAAGTGCTGAGTACTTCCAATTCAAACTCCGTGCCATCCTCATCCACAATGGTCATAAAATCAGAACCAAAATCTTCAATCATATGAAAACCTCCTTTGAATGCTGTTGTTATTCTAAAGGAAAAATACTTGAAAATCAAGTGAAAATCAGATTTTTATGCTTGTGTCAGTGCGAAAATAGTGCAGAAGACAAAAAAACAAGAGATTTACAATTTATTTGCAAAATAATACTTTCGTTTTTTGGCTTGGTGTGTTATAATGATATGAGCAGTGGTGCGTTTATATGCACGATTATTGGAGAAAATTTCACCATACGGGTAGTTGCCTGAGATATGGAGGTAATAGTATGTTTAAGAAAAATAAGGATAATTCCCAGCAGCACCAGGATTGGAAGCCCCACTGGTCGCTGGAAATGGTATATAAAGTTTGGATGATCGTATTTACCTGCCTGAAGGTGGTCGGTGGCGCACTGGCAACCGTTCTTCTGATCGGTATTGTATGCGTGTTTTCAGTTGTGGGTGTTTTGGGCGATTACCTGGAAGAGGATATTTTGCCCACGGCTGATCTGGTGCTGGAAAATTACGAGATGGATGCACCTTCCTATGTATACAGCACCAATAGCAAAGGTGAGATCGCAGTTTTGCAGGAGCTTTATGCCAGTACCGACTGGAAAAAGGCTGATTATGAGGATATTCCTGATGCGCTGATCAATGCAGCAATTGCCATTGAAGACAAGCGTTTCTATGAGCATCAGGGTGTGGACTGGTTTACGACCATTAAGGCTTTTGCCAATATGTTCTTCGGTGATAAGACGGTTGGCGGATCCAGCATTACCCAGCAGCTGATCAAGAATATTACAGAAGATGATAGTGTTACCATCCAGCGTAAGGTTCTGGAGTTTTTCCGGGCGACGATGGTGGAGAAGAACTACGATAAAAAGGTTATTATTGAGGAATACCTGAACTCCATTTACCTGGGTCAGGGCTGTCGTGGTGTAAAGAGTGCGGCCGAGGCTTATTTCGGCAAGGAACTGCAGACCCTGACAATTGCAGAATGTGCCAGCCTGATCAGTATTACCAACAATCCTTCTTTGTTTGACCCCTACGGCGAAAAAGAGTTTTCCTACAATGGAGAGGTAATGAATGGCCGCCAGCGTAACCGTCAGCGTCAGTTGCTGGTTTTGGGAGAACTGTTAAATCAGGGCTATATTACCCGGGAAGAGTATGATGAAGCGGTAGCACAGGAATTGGTCCTGAAGAGCAAAATCGATCCGGAAGATAAGTGGGTTGTTTGCTCTAATGAATCCTGCGGTTATGAGGGCATCCGTAGTAGCTATAAAAAAGATGGCAATAAAATCAAATGTCCTCAGTGCAATACTGTTCCCGATGAAATTGCCAATGCTTCTCAGGAAGTTTATTCCTACTTTGTTGACGTGGTCATCCAGGATGTTGCCAAGGCGATGGCCAAAAAGGACGGCGTAGAAGAGTGGAATGACAACGTTTGGCAGACCTATGTGGATCGTATTAACCGCGGTGGCTACCATATTTATTCTACCATTGATACCAAGGTTCAAAACCAAATCGACAAGATCTATAAGAATCTGGATAATATTCCCAAGGCAAAGAGCGCCCAGCAGCTGCAGTCTGCAATCGTGGTGGTTGATAATAAAACGGGCGATATTGTCGGTATGGCTGGCGGTGTTGGTACAGAAAAAGCCCACTTTGGTCAGAACCGTGCAACAAAATCCAAGTTGCAGTCCGGTTCTTCCATTAAGCCTCTGTCTATTTATGCAGCAGGTTTCCAGCAGGGAACACTCTCTCCGGCTACGGTCATTAAGGATATGCCTACATCCTATAAAAATGGATCCGGTTATCCCAAGAATGTTGACCGTAAATACGATTATAGCAGCACCATATTAAATGGTATCGTGGAATCTGTGAATGCAGTTGCTGCCAATACCTTGAATAAGATCGGTGTCACCTACGGCTATGAATTCGCAACGGAAAAGTTCCGCTTGTCTACTTTACTGGAGGACGATATCCAAATTGCATCTTTGGCTCTGGGCGCCCAGTACTATGGCGTTACGGTTCGTGATATGGCATGCGCCTTTGCTACCTTTGCCAGTGACGGCACTTACCGTTCCGGAAGAACTTGGCTGAAAGTGTATGACAGCAAGGGTAATGTTGTTTTGGAAAATGAACAGTTTTCTGAGGAGATTCTCAGCAAGAAAGCTGTCAATTATACGAATTACTGCTTGACGAATGCAGTGATGAAAGGTACCGGTAAGAAAGCAAATTTTGCTTCCGGCTATGTGGCTGGTAAGACGGGTACTACCTCCAGCGCTCGTGATAAGTGGTTCTGTGGATTTACCAGCAACTATACCGCTGCTGTTTGGACGGGCTACGATATGCCTGAAAAGATCAATTTGTCCGGCAACCCGGCCATTACGCTGTGGCGAAAGGTTATGGAGCCGTTGCACGATGGTCTTAAGAATACAAAGCTGTATAACAGCGGCAAGATGCGTTCTGTGACCGTTTGCCTGGATAGCGGTAAGCTGGCAACAGATGCCTGTAAGACAGACCCTCGTGGCGACCGCACATCTACCGTTCTTGTTTACCCTGAGGATACACCCAGCGGTTCTTGTAAGACCCATACAGTCGTGTCTTATTGTTCCTGCGGCGGTGTGGCTACGGAGTATTGTATGAATTTTGCGGCAGTTGATAAGGCTGTAAAAATTACAGAAAGAGCTTTGGCGAAGTTGACACAGAAGGATATTGACGAAATTTATAAAGCCAGAAGCTCAGGTATTAAGGATATTTATTTGCAGGATAACTATGTGTATTTGGTCGATTCCAACGGAAAAGACAGCACGTTTAGGGGTATAAATGGAAAGCTGAAGCAGGCAACCAATGCGCCGTATCTGCTGTGTCCGGTTCACACACGAAAGGCCTGGGAAGATTATCAGGCCAAACATCCTGCTGCGCCGGATGTGACGCCGACTACGCCTGCTGAAGGAGAATGAAATGATTTGGATATCTGATGAATGGAAGGATTATGAAGTCCTGGATACCTCCAATGGGGAACGTTTGGAACGTTGGGGCAAATATATCCTTGTCCGTCCGGATCCTCAGGTAATTTGGAATACGCCTCATATTGACCCGGCCTGGAAAAAGTACGATGCCCGGTATTTGCGTTCCAACACCGGTGGCGGCCATTGGTCTGATCACCACCTGCCGGAGCGTTGGCAAATCAAATATAAGGACTATTTAACTTTCAATGTAAAGCCTATGAACTTTAAGCACACCGGTGTGTTTCCGGAGCAGGCAGCTAACTGGGACTTTATCCGGGAGAAAGTTGCTTCCGCCGGTCGCCCGGTCAGAGTTCTGAACTTGTTTGCTTATTCCGGTGGCGCTACTTTGGCAGCAGCTGCCGGTGGTGCTGAGGTTTACCACGTGGATGCTTCGAAAGGTATGGTAGCCTGGGCAAAGGAAAACGCAAAGTCCTCCGGACTTGCGGACAAGCCGATCCACTGGATCGTGGATGATTGCGGAAAGTTTATCCAGCGTGAAATTCGCCGCGGTCGTCGGTATGATGGCATCATTATGGATCCGCCTAGCTATGGCCGCGGCCCTAGCGGTGAGATTTGGAAGATGGAAACAAGCTTCTACCCGTTCTTAATGGAAACGGCAAAGCTTCTGACGGATAATCCTTTGTTTGTAATTATCAATTCTTATACAACCGGTCTTGCCCCGTCTGCAGTAGGCTATGCTTCTGATGTGGTGTTTGGCGGGATCTATGGCGGCAAGACTGCGGTAGGGGAGTTAGGACTTCCGGTACGTTCTACAGGGCAATTTTTGCCTTGTGGATCCACTGGACGTTGGACCCCTTGACAGGAGGAAAATTTTGAGTACAGCGATTTCTGTAGAACATTTATCTTATACCTATCCGGGCGTGGATAACACGCCCGGCATTGCCGTATTTGAGGATATGAATCTGCAAGTGGAAGCTGGTAGCTTCGTTGCAGTTTTGGGCAGCAACGGGTGTGGAAAATCCACTCTTGCCAAGCATTTTAATTCCATATTGCTTCCTTGCGGTGGTAAGGTTTATGTCTGCGGAATCGATACTTCTGACGCAGAACGGCTGATTTCTATACGCAGGAATGTAGGAATGGTATTTCAGAATCCGGATAACCAGATCGTGGCCAATGTGGTGGAAGAAGACGTTGCTTTTGGTCCGGAAAATCTGGGTGTTGCCAGCCCTGTGATCCGTCAGCGGGTGGATCGCGCGCTGAAACAGGTTGGAATGTATGAATATCGAAACCACGCACCCCACTTGCTCTCAGGCGGTCAGAAGCAGCGAATCGCCATTGCCGGAGTGATTGCGATGGAACCGAAATGTATTGTTCTGGATGAACCTACAGCAATGTTGGATCCCAGGGGCAGAAAGGAAGTCATGGACACCATTTTGACCCTAAACAGGGAAAAAGGGATTACTGTAGTTTTGATTACCCACCATATGTCTGAAGCAGCCCAGGCGCAGCGTGTTGTCGTGCTGGACAAAGGCACGGTTGCGGCAGACGGAACTCCGGAAGAGGTATTCTGCCAAGTGCAGCTTTTGCATAGTTTGCGTTTGTCTGCTCCGGAAACGGTGGAATTATGTTACGAATTAAACAAAAACGGCTTTGCACTGCCCTTGACAAAGCTCAGTGCAGAAGACTGTGCGCTTGCACTTTATGATGCGATAAAGGCTTGACGGAGGAAAACAACGTGGCACCTATTTTGCAGGTTCAAAACCTACAACATACCTATAGTGCTGGTACGCCCTTTGAGCATATAGCTTTACAGGACGTGTCTTTTTGCGTAGAAAGAGGAGAATTTATCGGTATTATTGGACATACCGGTTCCGGTAAATCTACGCTGATTCAACATCTCAACGGTCTGTTGAAACCAACTGGCGGAAATATTTTGCTGGATGGAGAAGATATTTGGTCAGATAAAGCCCGGACAAGAGCTTGTCGCTTCCGGGTAGGTCTGGTTTTTCAGTATCCGGAGTATCAGCTTTTTGAAGAAACGGTATATAAAGATATTGCTTTTGGTCCAAAAAATATGGGTCTTTCGCAGAAAGAAATCGACCGAAGGGTACGGGAAGCTGCCGATTTTGTGGGAATTTCTCCCAAACAGCTGGAGGTATCTCCTTTTGACCTGTCCGGTGGTCAAAAGCGCCGTGTTGCCATCGCCGGAGTAATTGCAATGGAGCCGGAAGTTTTGATTTTGGATGAGCCAACAGCCGGTCTGGATCCGGAAGGACGTGAGGAAATTCTGCGCAATATTCAGGATTATCGTAAGGCAAAAAATGCAACGATCATTATGGTCAGCCATTCTATGTCTGACGTAGCGCGGTTAACTGACAGACTTTTGGTGATGAATGGCGCCCACCTTGCAATGGATGGAACACCCGAAGAGGTGTTTGCCAATGCACAGGCACTGTTGGAGATGGGCTTGGATATCCCGGAAATTACGGAGGTCTTCCTGCGCCTTCGCCAGATGGGCTTGAATGTTCCGCAGGTATACACTGTGGAGCAGGCTGTGCAGGTTCTGAAAAAGTTAAAAGGGGGTAATGCAGATGCTTAAAGACATTACCCTTGGTCAGTATTTCCCGGGAAATTCTCCAATCCATCGTCTTGACCCCAGAACAAAACTGGTACTTTTGGTTTTCTATATCGTAGCGCTGTTTTCTGCATCCAACTGGTTTAGCTATGGCATCGTTTTTGTGTTTTTGGCTGTTGGTATTGTTCTTTCGACAATTCCTGTCAAATCTTTTGTCCATGGCTTAAAACCGCTGGTATTTATTTTGATATTCACCGGTATTTTGAATCTGTTTTTTACTACCGGTGAAAAACTATTGGTTCATTTCTGGGTGATCAGTATTTACTGGGAAGGTGTTGTTCGGGCCTTTTTTATGATGATCCGGATTTTGATGCTTTTGTGTGGAACGTTCCTTTTGACCTATACCACATCACCCATTTCTTTAACAGACGGTTTGGAATCTCTATTGAATCCCTTGAAGAAAATTCATCTACCGGTTCACGAACTTTCTATGATGATGTGTATCGCCTTGCGTTTTATTCCTACGCTGATCGAGGAAACGGATAAGATTATGTCCGCGCAAAAGGCAAGAGGTGCAGATTTCGAAAGCGGCAAGCTGGTGCAACGCGTAAAGGCGTTGATTCCTATTTTGGTGCCGCTGTTTATCAGTGCTTTTCGCCGGGCGGATGAGCTGGCTACAGCGATGGAGTGCCGTTGCTATCGTGGCGGGGAAGGAAGAACGAAAATGAAGCTTCTTCGTTACCAGCTCCGGGATTATAAAGCCTTCTTAATGGGAATATTGCTGCTTGTGGCAGTATTTGCACTTCGTTACTTCAATTTGTGAGGTTTCTATGCGTAATATCGCTTTGTTTTTAACATATGAGGGTACATCCTACCATGGTTGGCAGATGCAGAAAAATCTGGCTACCGTGCAGCAGACCCTGGAAAAAGCCATCGCGCCCGTTGTAGCTCACGATGTCCATGTGACCGGCTGTGGCAGAACGGATGCTGGTGTCCACGCCAAATGCTATGTAGCTAACTTTCGCACTACTTCAACCATTCCTTGTGATCGTTTGCCCTATGCGCTCAATACCCATCTGCCTGCAGATGTGGTGGTGACAAAAGCGTTTGATGTCCACGAGGACTTTAATGCCATTGGCTCTTGCGCCAAAAAAGAGTATACGTATGTTATTTATAATTCCCGGGTACGGGATCCTTTCTATGTCAACAGAGCCTGGTTCTATCCTAAACATTTGGATGAGAGGATTATGCAGGAAGCAGCTGATCAGTTTGTAGGTACTCACGATTTTGCGGCTGTCCGTTCTGTTGGCACAGATGTGAAATCTACAATTCGTACCGTATACTATTACAATGTGGAGCGCCGTGGCAACCTGATACTGCTGCGGGTTTGCGCCAACGGTTTTCTTTATAATATGGCACGTGCGATGGCCGGTACGGTCGTGTATGCGGCAGAGGGAAAGATAAAGCCTGAGGAGATCGGCCTGATCTTAGATGCAGGAAACCGAACTGCGGCCGGTCCTACCGTCCCGCCCGGTGGTCTTTATATGACACACCTGTGGTATGATGATGGTGTGGAAAATTTTGAATGTGCCGAATGTTTATAATTTATTCGCTTTTTTGAGCCTGAAATGTGCTATAGTTTCCCCAGAAAGGTAGTGATTTTATATGCAGCCTAAATTATGTACAAAATGCAAAAAGAATATTGCTGTTGTTTTTATAACCAAAATTGAAAACGGCATAACGATGAATGAGGGTTATTGCCTGAAGTGTGCTCGCAGTCTGGGGATTCCGCAGATTGAAGATGCTGTTAAGCAGATGGGATTTTCTGAGGACGATTTGGATAATCTCACGGACGAAATGAGCAGTATGTTTGGCCAAATGGAAGGTGCTGACGAAGATACAGATGCGGACGAGGTTGAGAGCCAGACCGCAACATTCCCAATGCTCAACCAGCTTTTTGGGGGCAATCTCCCAATAAAAAAGGAACCAAGGAACGAGGATAATTCCCAGGAAACACCGAAAAAGAAGACAAAGAAACATAAATTTTTGGATAGCTACTGTATGAACCTGACCGGCCGCGCCCGGGAAGGGAAGCTGGATAAGGTTATCGGCCGAGATACAGAAACGGAACGGGTGATTCAAATTTTGAACCGCCGTCAGAAGAATAATCCTTGCCTGATCGGCGAGCCAGGTGTGGGTAAAACAGCCATAGCTGAAGGCTTGGCCCAGCGAATCGCCTCCGGCGATGTACCCTATAAGCTGCGTGATAAGGAGGTTTTTCTCCTGGATTTGACTGCGCTTGTTGCCGGTACACAGTTCCGCGGTCAATTTGAAAGCCGTATGAAGAGCCT
>JAZQWQ010000046.1:0-5002 GCA_045632385.1 Faecousia sp. | reverse complement strand
CACAGCAAGGCTGCCCGTATGCCCAAAAGAAAGGCCTATTACATTTCCGCAGAGTACCTGATCGGACGTTTGGTGTATTCCAATATGTTTAACCTGGGGCTGCTGGATGAATTGAAGCAGGTCTTTGCCGAAAAGGGTGTTGACCTGGCAATTTTGGAAGATATTGAAGATGCTGCCCTGGGTAACGGCGGTTTGGGTCGTTTGGCCGCTTGCTTCTTAGATAGCGCCGCCAGTACCAATATCCCTTTGTCCGGCTATGGCTTGCGTTACCGCTTTGGCCTATTTAAGCAGAAATTCGATGCCAACGGTTCTCAGGTGGAAAGCGCAGACGATTGGGCAAAATTCGGTGACCCCTGGTCTTACCGCCGGTATAACCACACCGTAAAGGTCAGCTTCCCGGATCATACCGTGCTGGCTGTGCCTTATGACGTACCGGTCATCGGTTACGGCACGGACAATATCGGCACCCTTCGCCTGTGGCAGTGCGAGGCCGAGGAAGAGCTGGACTTTAATGCTTTTAATAACCAGGATTACCTCCGGGCCTTGACCCAAAAGAACCAGGCCGAGGACATTACCCGCGTGCTGTATCCCAATGACTCCACCTGGGAGGGCAAGCGTTTGCGTATCAAGCAGCAATATGTGCTGTCTTCTGCCTCTTTGCAGGATATGCTCCGGGTATATAAGTCCATCCACGGCACGGATATGAGCCACTTTGCTGAGTTCTATGCAGTGCAGCTGAATGACACCCACCCGGCAATGTCCATCCCGGAACTGATCAGACTCCTGATGCAGGAGGGTATGGACTTTGAGGGCAGCTTCCGGATCGCTCAAAAGACCTTCTCCTACACCAACCACACCGTTATGGGCGAGGCGCTGGAAAAGTGGGATCTGGAACTGATGCGCAGTGTTGTGCCGCAGATCGTGGATATTATCTGCCGCATTGACCAGAAACTGAAGAGCGAACATCCCAACCTGTTTATCGTCAAGGACAATACCGCCCATATGGCAAACCTGAGCGTATACGTGGGAAGCTATGTCAACGGTGTGGCGGAGATCCACTCTCAGATCTTGAAGGATGACTGCTTCAAGGATTGGTATCAGGCCTTCCCCGAGCGCTTCCAGAATAAGACCAACGGTGTCACCCCCCGTCGCTGGCTGGGTCTTTGCAACCCGGAGCTGACACAGCTGATCAAGTACCGCATCGGCGATGATTTCCTGAAGGATCTGGATCGTCTTTCCAAGCTGAAGGAAATGATCGATGACGATATGGTGCGCCAGTTTAATGCGGTGAAACGGGTGAAGAAAGAGCAGCTTTGCGACGTGGTTTATAAGCACGAGAGCATCCGCCTGAACCCGGACTTTGTATTCGATGTGCAGGTCAAGCGTTTGCACGAGTACAAGCGCCAGCTGCTGAACGCACTGTCCATTATGGATATTTACTTCCGGCTGAAAAATGGCCAGCTAACGGACTTCCAGCCCACAGTGTACCTGTTCGGCGCAAAATCTGCCCCCGGTTATGCCCGGGCCAAGGCCATTATCCGCTATATCAACCGTATTTCCCGGTTGATCAACAATGACCCGGATGTGAACGATAAGCTGAAAGTGGTATTTGTGCAGAACTATAACTGCTCCTATGCCGAGCATATCATCCCGGCCGCTGACATCTCCGAGCAGATCTCTCCTGCCGGCACAGAGGCTTCCGGTACCGGCAATATGAAGCTGATGATGAACGGCGCAGTGACCCTGGGTACGCTGGACGGCGCAAACGTGGAGATCGTAAAAGAGGCCGGTATGGAGAATAACTATATCTTCGGTGCTACCGTGGATATTATCAACCAGAGTCGTGCTACCTACAATCCCCGGTGGATCTATGACCACAATGAGAACCTCCGTCGCGCAGTCAATACCCTGGTGGATGGTACCGTGCCTACCGACAGCGACCAGCAGGAGCTGTTCCACGCACTTTTGGACGGCACCCATTGGCATCAGGCTGACCACTACTTCCTACTGATGGATTACGAAAGCTATATCGATACCAAGCTTCGCGCCAACCGGGACTATGCTGACCGCTTGTCCTTCGGCAGAAAGTGCCTGGTAAACGTGGCAAGCTCTGCCAAGTTCTCCTCTGACCGTACCATTCGTCAGTACGCAGAAGAAATCTGGCACATCGAACCCACCCAGTTCTAAAAAACAAACCGCACTACCAATCGGTAGTGCGGTTTTTGTATTATCAGCTCTCCACAACGATTTCTTTTAAGGTAAGACCGGGGTTGCGCTTGGTGGTAAAATCAATCGCCCAGTAGCTACTGAACACCAGCAAACTTCTGCCACGGTAGTCTTCCAAAAGCTCAGCGTCACTGCCCAAATTCAGGTCGCTCAGGTCGCCGGGGTAGCTGTCAATGAGGCGGATTTCTTCGTAGGGCAAGTTCTCCATACGCAGATCCACACCGTACTCATTCTTCATACGGTACTGGAATACGTCAAACTGCAACGTACCCACAACACCCACGATGACCTCTTCCATACCGGAGTTGGGAACTTTGAAAATCTGGATCGCACCTTCCTGGGCAATCTGCTCCGTACCCTTAACGAACTGCTTTCGCTTCATAGAATCTTTGGCAGAAACCCGGCAGAAATGCTCCGGGGCAAAGGTGGGAATACCGGAATACAGGAACTTCTTGGAAGGAACAGTGATGGTGTCACCAATGGCAAAAATGCCCGGGTCAAACACACCGATCACGTCACCGGCATAGGCTTCTTCCACGATTTCCCGTTCCGCTGCCATCAGCTGCTGGGGCTGGGACAGACGCATTTTCTTGCCGCCTTGCATATGGTAATATTCCGTATCTCGCTGGAACTTGCCGGAGCAGATGCGCATAAATGCCAGGCGGTCACGATGTGCCTTGTTCATATTCGCCTGAATCTTAAATACAAAAGCGGAGAAATCCGGGCTGAAAGCATCCACTTCGCCGCAATCTGCTGTACGGGACAGGGGAGGAGGGGTCAGCTTCAGGAAGTTTTCCAGGAACGGCTCAATACCGAAGTTGGTCAGGGCAGAGCCAAAGAACACAGGAGAGAGGTTGCCGTTTCGCACCGCTTCCATATCCATTTCCCGACCTGCAGACAAAAGCTCCACATCGTCGATCAGCTGCTGATGCTTGGCTTCGCTGTCCAAAAGGGTTGCCACCTGGCTGTCATACAGATCTACCACCAGCTTGTCTGCCTTGGCTTTTCCGTTGACACCGGAGAAGAACAAAAGCTGGCTGTTCTCCCGGTCATACACACCCTGGAAATCCTTGCCGCAGCCGATAGGCCAGTTCATAGCATAGGTTTCAATACCCAATTCCCGTTCTACCTCGTCCAGCAGATCAAAGGGATCCTGAGTTTCCCGGTCCATCTTGTTGATAAAGGTGAAAATGGGAATGTGCCGCATAGCGCAGACCTTGAAAAGCTTCCGGGTCTGAGGCTCCACACCCTTTGCACCGTCAATGACCATCACCGCGGCATCGGCAGCCATCAGGGTACGGTAGGTATCTTCCGAGAAGTCCTGGTGACCGGGGGTATCCAGAATGTTGATACAGAATCCGTTGTACTGGAACTGCATCACAGAGGAGGTGACGGAAATACCACGCTGCTTTTCAATCTCCATCCAGTCGGAGGTGGCGGCGCGGGAATTCTTTTTGCCCTTAACAACACCTGCCTGGGCGATCGCGCCGCCGTACAGCAGGAACTTTTCCGTTAAGGTTGTTTTACCGGCGTCAGGGTGGGAAATAATGGCAAAAGTCCGACGGCGGGAAATTTCTTCAACTAAATTCGACATAGCATAACTCCAAAGTTCATAATAAATCAATTTAGTTTACCACATTTTTCTTCTTAATACAAGAGGAAAAAAAGAAGCTGCTCCATTGGAGCAGCTTCAGACATATTGCAATTAGGCCTTGCCGGCGCAACCCAGAACGTTGATCAGCTTGTGACGAACGATCTCCTTGATGTTTGCACGGGCGGGCTTCAGGTACTGACGGGGGTCGAAGTGATCGGGATGATCATTGAAGTACTTACGAACAGTACCGGTCAGTGCCAGACGCAGGTCGGAGTCGATGTTGATCTTGCAGACGGACAGGGCTGCTGCCTTACGCAGCTGCTCTTCGGGAACACCGATTGCGTTGGGCATCTTGCCACCGTTGGCGTTGACCATTGCAACGTACTCCTGGGGAACGGAAGAAGAACCGTGCAGGACGATGGGGAAGCCGGGCAGACGCTTGGTGACCTCTTCCAGAACGTCGAAACGCAGTGCGGGGGGAACCAGGATGCCCTGCTCGTTGACAGTGCACTGCTCGGGAGTGAACTTGTAAGCGCCGTGGGAAGTGCCGATGGCGATTGCCAGGGAGTCACAACCGGTACGGGTCACGAATTCCTCAACCTCTTCAGGACGGGTGTAGGAAGCAGCCTCAGCGGAAACGTTTACTTCGTCTTCAATACCAGCCAGAGAGCCCAGCTCAGCCTCGACCACAACACCGTGGTCATGTGCGTACTCAACGACCTTCTTGGTGATTTCGATGTTTTCCTCGAAGGACTTGGAGGAAGCGTCGATCATAACGGAGGTAAAGCCACCGTCGATACAGCTCTTGCAGGTCTCAAAGCTATCGCCGTGGTCCAGGTGCAGAGCGATGGGAATGTTGGGGCACTCAATGACAGCAGCCTCAACCAGCTTCACGAGGTACGTGGGGTTGGCGTAGGCACGTGCGCCCTTGGAAACCTGCAGGATGACAGGAGCATTCTCCTCGGCGCAAGCCTCGGTGATACCCTGAATGATTTCCATGTTGTTGACGTTGAAAGCGCCGATGGCATAGCCGCCGTCATAAGCCTTCTTGAACATCTCGGTAGTAGTTACTAAAGCCATATGTATCAATCCTTTCTAACTTAAGCGGAAAACCGCATTTTTCTACGATATCATTATAACACAAAAAAATCCAGTTTCAATATAAATCTTTTAAATCTGCAA
>JAZQWQ010000045.1:0-2508 GCA_045632385.1 Faecousia sp. | reverse complement strand
GATTTTACTCAGTGTTTGCTCCATTTCAGACCTCCCGGGTGTTATTTTCATTATTATACCATTTTCGGTAAAATAATCAAACAGTATTTTCAAAAAAAGACCCCTGTCCTATTGCAAAAAAGGGGGCATTGTGATAGAATGACTATCATAGAATGGGCGAGAACGCCATTCCAAAAACAAAAAATGATAGAAGAAGCGTCAAAATGGAAGGAGAAAAAAGGTATGCGTTACGATTTGAAAGAGATCCTGGAGCTGGCAGAAGCCGACGGTTTTGCTGTTCCTGCGTTTAATGTTTACAACGTGGAGACTGTAATGGGTGTCATGGAGGCGGCAGAGGAGACCGGTGCGCCGGTGATCTTCCAGATGTACAGCCGTCTGTTTGATGCAGATCTGGCTCGGTTCGTCGCTCCGGCAATTATGGAGGCTGTGGACACGATGAACGTGCCGGCTGCGTTCCACTTAGATCACGGTGCCGGTGTGCCCCAGGTGCTTCGTGCGCTGCGTTACGGCGCTACCGGCGTGATGATTGACGCATCCAAGGAGCCGCTGGATGAGAACATTGCCATCACCAAGTCTGTGGTGGATATGGCAAAGGAAATGGGTGTTTCCGTTGAAGGCGAGCTGGGTCACATCGGCTCTGCCAAGGATGGCGTCAGCATGGACTATACCACCGTGGAGGATGCTTCCCGGTTTGTAGAGGGAACCGGCGTGGCAGCGCTGGCGGTTGCTGTGGGTACTGCCCATGGTCACTATAAGCAGGCGCCGGTGCTGGCTTTGGAGCGAATCGCCGAACTGCACAAGGACGTGAATGTCCATTTGGTTCTCCATGGCGGCAGTGGTGTACCCGATGACCAAATCCGCGCATCCATCGAGGCCGGTATCCGCAAGGTCAACTTCGGCACAGACCTGTGCTGCGCTTTCCTGGACACTGTCCGGACGGTGGATCCCAGCATCATCGGCATCGATACCTTTATGAAAGAGCCGGTGAAGGCGGTTAAGGCATTTGCCATCGAGAAGATTAAACTGTTAGGAGCAGACTGATATGGTGGAAGTAGTCGGTATCGGCGCAGCGGTTTTGGATGTACTGATGACGGTAGACAGCTACCCCAAGGAAGACACCAAAATGCAGAGCGCACAAACCAAGCTTCAGGGCGGCGGCCCTTGCGCTACCGGTCTGGTAGCTGCCAGTAAGCTGGGGGTCAAAAGCGGCTATATCGGCACGGTAGGTGACGATATGTATGGCAATCATATCCGCAGCGCCTTTGATACCTACGGTGTGGATAGTCAAAATATCCGGATCATTCCCGGGGCGCAGTCTTTTCACAGCGTGGTGCTGCTGAACACCGCCAATGCCAGCCGTACCTGTGTGTGGAACAGAGGCACGGTGACACCGCCCCAGCCTGAGGATGTGGATTTGGAGGTTCTGAAAAAGGCAAAGTATCTGCACTTGGATGGACATCAGATTGACTGCGCTGTGTATGCCGCCCAAAAGGCTAGGGAATTTGGAGTCAAGGTCAGTCTGGATGCTGGCGCGCCATATCCCGGAATTGACCGTCTGCTACCTTTGGTAGACGTGCTGATTCCCTCGGAGGAATTTTCCCTGAAGTACACCGGTTGTAAAACCGCAGAAGAAGCGGCAGCGCAGCTGTATGAAAAGTTCCACCCGGAGGTGCTGATTATCACACAAGGCAGCAAAGGCGGCTTTATCTGGGAAAAGGGCAAAGCTGTTCGTTACCCGGTATTTCCGGTGAATGCGGTGGACAGCAACGGCGCAGGAGACACCTTCCACGGCGCATTTGTCGCTGCCCGGGTCAAGGGAATGACCGTCCCGAAAGCAGCGGCCTTTGCTTCTGCTACCTCAGCTCTGAAATGCACCCGGGTGGGCGCCCAGGAGGGCATCCCCGGCTTTGAAGAAGTGCAAAACTTTATGAAAGAAAATCAGGGGGTCATCTGCGATGGATAAGCTTCAAAAGATCCAAAAGGCAAATCCCCACATACAAATTTATTCCGTAAACGATCCTGCGTTCAAGCCCTATGGCCGGGTGGTAGAAATGGACACGAAGGCTTTCTGCGAAACCGCAGAGGCAGCGGTGACTTTCCCGGAGGAGGGGAGTAAGTATCTGGCTTCTGTGCCGGAACTGGAAGCACTGCCGGAAGCAGCCCGGTTACGGGAAGAATTATGCGGCCAGCTCGATGAGCAGATCGGCCTGTGCTTCGGCCATTCCAACCGGCTGAACGCTTTGGAATGGCACACCTGTAATGAGTTTAACGTAGCTGTTCGGGAGCTTGTTCTGCTGCTTGCCAAGCGCAGCGACTTAGACGATGACGGACGGCTGGATGCCAGCAAGGTCAAGGCATTTTACCTTACCCAGGGAGAGATGGTCGAGGTGTATTCTGATACCCTGCATTTCTGTCCCTGCGAAGTCACCAAAAATGGATTTTCCAGCATTGTGGGACTGCAGCGTGGCACAAACCTGCCTCTGGAAAACAAGGCGCAAGGCTTGCTCT
>JAZQWQ010000044.1:0-12299 GCA_045632385.1 Faecousia sp. | reverse complement strand
ATACCATAATTTTGCATTTTGCATTTAAAAACAGGGGGGAAAGGATGCGGTTAAATAAGAAAAATATTTTGAAGCAGCTTTGGGCGGTGGCCACCGCTGACCCTGCTGAGGTGGTGGGGATCCGTCAGGGAGAGCTGGTACTGACGGACTCGGCAGATTGGCCGGATGCGGTACGGTTGGCGGTGGCCGGTGTGGAAAAGACCGGCGGCAACATTAAGGTCAAGTTTTACGATAAGCTGAAGGCTTTGGAGCTTTTGGGCAAGCATTTGGGGCTGTTTGAAAAGAGCTTGGAGGAAGATCCCAGGGCGGAGAGTTTGCTGGAGCAGTTGCTGGAAGAAATTAAGAATGGAGAATTAGGAACGGATTGCCACGGCTGACGTTGTCAGCCTCGCAATGACGGTGGTGTTTGGGGGCGGTTTTTGTGGGGTTTAGTGAGAAACAATTACAGGCGATGACCTGGTGGGCAGGCGCGTATGACGGCATTATTTGCGACGGGGCGATCCGGGCAGGGAAGACCTACTGTTTGTGCTGTGGGTTTTTTCTTTGGAGTATGGGGCGTTTCCAAAATCAGGTCTTTGCCCTGTGCGGCAAGACGGTAGGTTCGCTGCGGCGAAATATTATTTTGCATCTGCCAAAGTGGCTGGGTCGGGAGTTTCATATCACGGAGCATCGTGGGGAAAATAAGCTGACGGTGCGGCTGGGCAGCCGGGTCAATACCTATTATCTTTTTGGGGGTCAGGACGAAAGCTCCTATATGCTCATTCAGGGCATTACCCTGGCCGGGGTACTGTTGGATGAGGTGGCGCTGATGCCCAAAAGCTTTGTGGAGCAGGCTTGCGCCCGGTGTTCCGTGGAGGGGTCAAAAATGTGGTTTAACTGCAACCCCGGTTCGCCGGAGCATTGGTTTTACAAGGCCTGGGTGCAGCAGGCGGAACAGAAAAATGTGCTGCGGCTGCATTTTACTATGGATGACAACCCGGCGCTGTCGGACAAGGTGCGGCAGCGGTATGAGAAATTGTACACCGGGGTGTTTTACAAGCGGTACATTTTGGGGCTTTGGTGTCAGGCGGAGGGGCTTGTGTATGATTTTCAGGAAAATCGACAAATTTCGACGATTTCGCCCCAGGGCGGTCGGTACTACATTTCTGTGGACTACGGTACGCAAAATCCCTTTTCGGCAGGTCTTTGGTGCGTTTCCGGGGGAACTGCCTACCGGGTACGGGAGTTTTACCACAACGGCCGGGAGAAAGGCGCAAAAACCGATGAAGAGTACTATGGGGCGCTGGAGGCTTTGGCTGGGGACAAGCCGGTGGAGGCGATCGTTATTGACCCCTCGGCCTCCAGCCTGATCACCCTGATACGCAGACGGGGGCGGTTTCGGGTAAAGAAAGCAAAAAATAAGGTGCTTCCGGGAATTCGGCTGGTTTCTTCTTTGTTACAGCAGAAAAAACTTCTGTTTTCGCCGGATTGCAAGGATACCATCCGGGAGTTTGGGCTGTATCGGTGGGCGGAAAATCTGGACGAGCCGGTGAAAGAAAACGATCACGCAATGGATGATGTAAGGTATTTTTGTGCAACCATCCTATCGAGGATGAATTGAGAATAAGGAACTGATTGCCACGGGCGGCAGAGCCGCCCTCGCAATGACGGAGGGAAAATGATGGAAATTTTGAGTTACGAGAGTGCCTTTGGGGCGGAGGATGTGTCCTCGGAAAAGATGCAGGAGGCGGTGGAAAAGTGGTTCGGGCTGTACTACCGGGAGTCCGGAGAGGGCAGCGACCCTTGTCAGCGCATTGCCTATTCGGTGGTGTCCAAGCTGGTGCGCTGGGTCTTTGCCGAGTACAAGGCAAATGCAAAAGGGGCATTTGCCAAGTCGGTTCTGGAAGGTCTGGACACCTGCCGGGTGATGGCGGTACAGCTGGCGCTCATTGGCGGCGAGTGTTACATAAAGCCGGTGTTTACCGGTAAGGGCTTTGCCTTTGTGCCTGTGCCGAGAAACCGGATTTTGGTCTTTGGCCGGGACGGTCAGGGTGCGCCGACGGATGTGGGTACGGTGGAGCAGAGCGCTTTTGGGGGCTGGTTCTACACCCTGCTGGAGCGTCGGTACCTGACAAATGGGTATCTGACCGTGGAAAACCGGCTGTTTCGCAGCAAGCTTTCCGGGGCTTTGGGGGCAGAGGTTGCCTTAAACAGCCACCCGGCTTATGGGGACTTTTTGCCCCGGTACACCTTCCGGGAGCCGGTGGGCTCGGTGGGACTGGTGCGGATGAAAACACCCCAGTTTAACTGCGTGGACGGGTCAAACGAGGGGGTCAGCGTGTATGCCCCGGCGGTGGGACTGATCGAGGCCATTGACCGAAATGAATTCCTCTTAAATGGGGAGTTTGAGCGTGGCCAGAGCCGGGTGTTTGCTTCCCGGGATCTTCTGCGGGATGAGGGCTTGCAGGATAACCTGTTTGTGGGTCTGGATGAAGATCCGGAGCAGGTGGGGCTGACGGTGTTTGCCCCGGAACTGCGGCATCAGGCATTTTTGGAGCGCAAGCGGGAGTACCTCCGGAACGTGGAGGCGGTAATTGGGCTGCAAAGGGGTGTACTCAGCGATGTGCATAATTTGCAGCGCACCGCTACGGAGATTTCTGCCACCGCTGCAGAACACTGTCTGACGGTGATGGACTTTCAGAAGATGTGGGAAGAGGCGGTGCAGCAGGTGCTTGCGCTGTGCGGTCAGCTGGCAGTGCTGTATGGTCTGAAGGGGCAGGCGGAAACGGCGGTGTTCGATTGGGGCAACGGGGTTTTGTATGACGAAGAAAAGCTGTGGCAGGAGTACAAGGATATGGTTGCCAGCGGCTTGCTCGCGCCGGAGGTGGCCCTGGGCTGGCGGTTTAATTTGCCGGCAGAAACTGCGGAGCAGAGAGAAGTTATTCGGAAGAAGTATATGGGGTGAGGATGGTGCGGTGGCTGTCGGCAGAGAATCCCCCCGGCACGGCTTTGGAGGGCGCTTCTTAAGAGGCTTTGCACCAAAGCCTCCCTTATGTAAGGGAGGTGGCTGCCCGCAGGGCAGACGGAGGGATTCATAAACGACAATATCTGCACTTTAAGAAACGGAGGTTTTTATGGACAAGGAATTTTTAGAGGGTTTGGGGTTGCTGGACGAGGAAACGGTGACAGCGATTTTAGAAAAGGCCGGGCAGGAAACACAGGCTTGGCAGGAGAAGCTTACTCAGGCGGAACAGGCTCACGCCCGTCAGCGGGAAGAGATGATGTTGGAGCACGGGATTTCCGCCCTGGGTGGTCGTAACCACAAAGCCATCACTGCCCTTTTGGACACGGCTGCGATTTTTCAAGCCGAAGATCCCAAGGCAGCGCTGCAGGAGGCGCTGGGCAATCTGAAACAGGATTGCGCGTACCTCTTTGCAGACCCCATTCCGCCCTTTTCCCACCGGGCAGGCGCTGGGGACAGGGAATTACATCAGCCTGCAACACTGGCAAGTGTCTTAAAGGCACGTATGAAAAAGTGATGTTGTTTCGAAAACCACTGTCACTGCGAGCACCAAAGGTGCGTGGCAGTCAGTAATACCCTTTAGAAGCTGATTGCCACGGCTGACGTTGTCAGCCTCGCAATGACGGAGGAAAAACGAAACGACATACAAGAAGAAAGGATGATTTTTTATGGCAATTACATTACAGGACGCAAAAATCGGTATGGCAGATAAGGTGGATCAGCAGGTTGTGGATATGTTCCGCAGAAGCTCTCAGCTTTTGGACAAGCTGACCTTCGACAACTGCATTTCCCCCGGCACCGGCGGCTCTACTTTGACCTACGGCTATATTCAGCTGAAGTCTCCTGCCACCGCTGCTGTTCGTTCCGTGGGCGGTGAGTACACCCCCGGCGAGGCAAAGCGGGAGAAGAAGACCACCTCTGCGGTGATCATGGGCGGCGCTTTCCAGGTAGACCGTGTGCTGCAGAACACTGCCGGCGCTGCTGACGAGGTGGCATTCCAGGCTGAGCAGAAAATTAAGGCTACCGCCAACTGCTTCCACAATATGGTGGTCAACGGCGACACCGAAAATGGCGGCTTTGACGGTCTGAAGAAGCTGCTTTCCGGCACTGCCAACGAGCTGACCTCTGCTGTCAGCTTGACCACATCCCAGGAGCTGGACGAGAACTACAACGCATTCCTCGACGAAATGGACGCATTTCTGGCCACTTTGGATGGCAGCGCCGATATGCTGCTGATGAACACCCAGATGCTCATTAAGCTGCGCTCCATCGCCCGTCGCGCCGGTTACTACGAGCGCAGTGTGGACGATTTTGGCAAGACCGTGGAGACCTATGCCGGTATTCCTATGGTGGATATGGGCAAGTATTTTGACGGCGAAAATTCTGTGGATGTTATTCCCACCCAGGACGGCAAGACCGCCATTTACGCAGTTTGCCTGGGTCTGGACGGCTTCCACGGCATCTCTCCCACCGGCACCGGCGTGGTCAATTCCTATATGCCCGATCTGACCGCACCCGGCGCTGTGAAGACCGGCGAGGTGGAGCTGGTGGCCGGTGTTGCCCTGAAGAACACTCTGAAGGCGGCGGTGCTGACCGGCATTGCCATCGGCGCATAAGATGGTCCCTTACGAGTACTACAAAAACGAGTACATGGGTCAGGAAATTTATGAGTGGAACTGGCCCACCGCCTGCTTTCGGGCTGAGGAAAAGCTGGCGGCGCTGGAGCATAAGTACACCCTGACCCCCTATGGTCCGGAGAGTCGGAAGATGGCGGTGTGCGCCATTGCGGAGGTGACCAACTACTTCCGCAGAGATTTCCTCATTACCCAGGAACGGCTGGGAGAAACCAACGTGGAGTACGACCCGGACGCAGATAAGAAGCTGCAAAAGCGTATTTTGCAGAATATTGAGGGGTTCTTTCACCGGTATCGTGGGGTGCGGCAATGAGCCATTTGCAGGAGGTCAAAGCCTGGGCGCAAACCTTTGCGCCCCAGGCGCAGGTGTTGTTTGCAGACAAAAAGCTGGGGAAATTTTGGCAGAGCGTGGACGGGCGGTTTCACTGCCTGGTGGAGGAAATTTATCTTGTGCAGCAGGTGCTGCCCAGAAATAAGGAGAGCTTTGAAAAAATGCAGGCGCTGCAAAATGCCCTGACCCTTGCCGGTCGGGGGCAGATCGCAGGAGAAAAGACCCAGCTGGCGAAGGTCCTGGCGGGCAATGCCTGTGTATATCAGATCACCCTGAAGGCAGGGTATCAAATGGATTTGGAGGATGAATATGGCAAAGATTGAACGAAAGTTTTTGGCGCATTTCGTCAATGCGTCGGCAACTGCCGAGCCGCAGTATGAACGGCTGGGCAAGGATCTGGAGGAGTTCTCTGCGGAGGTTTCTGCCCAGGTGGAGAGCAAGAAGAATATTCTGGGACAGACCGCTGTGGCGGTGACCGGCTACGAAAAGACCGCTGCCGTGGAGCCTTACTACGCAGAAACCGGCAGCGCCCTGTTTGCCCGTCTGCAGGACATCATCGACCGGGGTTTGGTTTTGGAGGATGTAAAGACCGACGTGGTGGAGGCCAAGCTGTGGGAGCCCGATGAGGAGGGCGCGTTCCCGGCGATCAAGGAAAATGCCTATATCGGCATCACTTCCTACGGCGGCGACACCGCCGGTTATAAAATCGCCTTTACGTTGCACTTTACCGGGGAAAAGGTGATGGGCAAGTTTGATCCGGCAACCAAGACGTTTACGGCTGCGTAAAATGCAAAGCGGGACGATGTGGGCATCGTCCCCTACAAGAAAGGGAGGAGAGGGATATATGCAAGAATTATTGGATATTGGGGTGGAGGAATTTCAAATCGTCGGAGGTGGCGTGTTGCGATTTCACCCCGGTGACCCCAATCTCTTTGCCCGGTTTCTCCGGGCGGAGGAGGAAATTCAGGCGCTGGAAACGAATTTTTCCAAAATTGCGCAGGACGGCAAGGAAATGCTGGCGCTCATGGAAGAAGCGGATACGAAAATCAAGGACATCTTAAACGGCGTCTTTGGGGTTGGCAACGACTTTCACAAGGCGCTATGTGGGGTGAACCTTTTGGCGGTGGACGGAAGCGGTGTGAGTTTGGCTTCCCGGCTTTTTGGGGCGCTGGAGCAGGTGCTGACAGAAGGCGCGAACCGGTTTGCCAAGCAGCAAGCTAAAAAGATAATGAATGATGAATAATGAATAATGAATAATTGCGGTGTCGGCTTTGCCGACCCATCAATTATCAATTAAAAAGGGGTGAAGAGGGTGGATATATATTCGTTGCCGGTGGTGGCGGAGTTTGGAGGGCGGGAATATAAGCTCCGGGCGGATTTTCGGAATATTCTGAAGATTTTCGGGGTTTTGCAAGGGCAGTTTCCGGAGTATATCCGCTGGCGCATTGCCCTGGGGCTGTTTTTTGAGCCGGCTTTGGCAGAGGAAGATGTGGAGCAGGGAATAGCCTATCTTGCCCGGTTTTTGCAGCCCGACGGTGGCGGCGAAGCCGGGGGAAAGCTATTGGACTGGCAAGCCGATGCCACCGCCATTATCTCCGGAGTCAATGCGGCTGCCGGGCAGGAAATCCGAAGCTTGCCCTTTGTCCACTGGTGGACCTTTTTAAGCTGGTTTCACGCAATGCCACCGGGGGAACTGAGTACCCGGGTGGCCATCCGGCAGAAACGGCAAAAGGGCGAAAAATTAGAGCCTTGGGAGCAGGAATATTATCGGCAGAATAAGGCGCTGATCGATTTGAAACCGGCCTATTCCCAAGAAGAACGGGAAGAAATGGAAAGATTAAATGCGCTATTGGATCGTGCGGAGGTTGTCGGCAGAGAATCCCCCCGTCACAGCTGACGCTGTGCCACCCCCCTGAAGGTGAATTGCCGCTACAGCGGCAAGAGAAGCCGCCCTGGGGCGTTCACAAGGGGGGCTTGGGATGGCGCTTCTTAAGAGGCTTAGCACCAAAGCCTCCCTTATGTAAGGGAGGTGGCTGCCCGCAGGGCAGACGGAGGGATTCACAAACGACAATGTTTGCATTATGAAAAAGGGGGGAGAAAATGGAACAGGAATTGGATGTAGGGCTAAAGGAAATGAAGCTGCAGGCGGTGGACGTGCAGAAGGAACTATTGGTGTTGCGGCTGGCCTTTGGCAAGCTGAAGGCGGTGGCAAATCAGGCCTTTGCGCCGGTGACAGCGCCCCTTTTGGAGGGGTTGCAAAGCGCGGTATTCTGGGCAATACGGCTGGTAAAAAATATCGGAATCGTCCTCAGCGCCCTGACAGGACTACGAATGGGTCAGGAAACATACACCAAGAGTGTGAACAAGACCGTCAAGGCCTTGCGCCGGGAGCTGGCAGGCTTCGACGAATTAAATCGCCTGGGAAGCCCAAAGTCCGGGGTGGTGTCCACGGAGGTTACGGTAGACCCCAAGACCTTTGAAGTGCCGGCAGAGCTTCAGAAAATCGTGGATACAATTCTGGGGATTTTAGCGCCTCTGAAGGAAATCGACCTGACACCGGCACAATGGCATTTTTACCGGCTGGCAGAAGCGGTGCAGGCGCTGTGGGATACCCTCAAGCCGGGATTGGCGTTTGTGTGGCAGCAAATGCTGGTACCCTTTGCCGGGTGGATCGTGGAGGAGTTTGCCCCCACGGCGATGTTCTGTCTGCAACAGGCAATCGAGGCGGTGACGGCGGTGTTAAAGCCCCTGGGCGATGGCTTTGGGCACATCTTTGCGGCGATGCAGCCGGTGTTTCAATTTATTGGAGAGAACCTGCTGTATGCCCTGGATCAGCTGCGACGGCTGTTTGGAAAGGTGACCCAGGTATTTACGGAAAAAGCGCCGGTGCTGCGGGAGACATTTGAAAACCTGCGGGACACCATTACCCTGATTTGGCAGGCCATCGGCCCGGTACTGAGTCAGCTGCGGCAGAAATTTCTGCTGGTGCTGGAGGATATTCGTCTGGCCGTTGGGGACAGCCTGGGGTATTTTATCGAGGCATTTTCCGGGCTGACCCAGTTTTTGAAGGGGGTGTTCTCCGGGAATTGGGGCGAAGCCTGGACGGGGCTGAAGAAGCTGGTGAAAAATGCCATCAACGGCATTTTGAGTCTGATCAACGGCTTGCTGAAGGGTCTTGCCGGAGGTGTCAATGCTATGGTAGGGATGCTCAACAAGCTGTCCTTCCAGATACCCGGCTGGGTGCCGGGCTTGGGGGGCAAAAGCTTTGGACTGAACCTGCCTAAGGTCAAGCCGGTGCAAATTCCCTTGCTGGCACAAGGCGCAGTGCTGCCTGCCAACAAGCCTTTTTTGGCGATGGTGGGCGATCAGAAGCACGGCACGAATATTGAAGCGCCCCTGGCGACCATTCAGGAGGCGGTGGCCCAGGTGATGGGCGACACCGTGCCGGCAATGGTGGCTGGCTTCGAGGCGCTGTTGCAGGAGAACATCGCCCTGCGACGTACGGTGGAGGGCATTTCCCTGGGGGATGAGACCATTGGTCGCGCGGCAGGTCGCTACAATCGGAAAATGGAAATTCTACGGGGGGTGTAAGAAATGTTTTTCATTAACGGAAAACCGATGCTGATGCCGGATGCAGATATGCAGGTCAGCTTTGAAGACCTGGACGATGCGTCGGCAGGCAGAGATGAAAGCGGTGTGATGCACCGGATTCCGGTGCGGTATAAGGTAGGCGCCTGGAGCTTTACCTACACCCACCTGACCGAGGCGGAAAAGGCCTATATGGAGAGCCTGTTCCCGGATGCGCCGGACTTTGACTTTACCCACCCGGACAGACTGGACAGCAAAAAGCTTGTGACCACCCGGGCTTATCGCTCCAAATACGGCATCGCCTGGAAAAATGCCAGCACCGGACTATGGAGCAATTACAGCTTCAACATTATCGCCTGTTAGGGGGTGGCAGGATGCTCAAAACAGTAATCGTGCTACCGGACGGACAGGAGCTTTCTTCCGGTGTGGGGCAGGAAAATGCGGTGCAGGAAATCACCATTACCCAGTGCGTCAATGCCGGGCAGGAGTTAACCCTAGGTTCTTGCTGCGCCACCATGGCAGAAATCAAGCTGTTGACCCCCGGCGGTGGTGTGGCGGTGTCTGCCGGGGATGCGCTGACCATCTATCGGCAGACCCAGGACGGGGCGCGGCGCAAGGTAGGGCTGTTTTATGCGGAAAAACCTACCCGACCCACTGCCCACAGTATGCACATCACCGCCTATGATTCGGTGGTGAAGCTGGACCGGGATTTGACCGAATGGCTGGGGGGCTTGCCGGACTGGCCCTATACCCTTTATGACCTTGCCGAAATGACTTGCCGGCAATGCGGTCTGACCCTTGTCAATCAGGAGATTCCCAATGGGGAATATCCTGTGCAGCAGTTTTCCGGGGAGGGAATCACCGGACGGCAGCTGATGCAGTGGATCGGTCAGCTGGCAGGACGGTTTTGCCGGGCAACGGCAGCAGGAGAAATCGAGTTTGCCTGGTATACACCCCTGACCACCCACAGGCTGGGCTTCAACCCGAACTACTATGCCCAGGGCAATTTGACCATAGGGGGGATTGCTGCAGAAAGTGACGGCTTGGGCGGCATTGCCCTTACGGGGGACAAGCTGACTGTGACGGAGGGCTGCCTGGTGATTGAACAAGGGGAAAAGGCCCTGATGTACTATCAAAATGGCTTGTCCTTTGAAGATTACACCGTGGCGGCCATCGAAAAAGTGCAGCTGCGGCAAAGCCAGGAGGATGTGGGTACCGTGTACCCCGATGGATTGGAGGGGGCGGTGAACACCTACCGCATCACCGGCAATCCCTTGCTCACGGCAATGGGGGCAGAGGCGCTTGTGCCGGTGGCGCAGACATTGTACGAGATTTTGAAAACCGTGGGTTACACCCCTTGCAAGGTGACCTTGCCGGCCAATATGGATATTTGCGCCGGACATATCCTGCAGATTACCGATAAGAACCGGAAAACCATCACCGCCTATGTGATGCAAAAGACCCAGCAAGGACAGCGGGACACCATCGAATGTACCGGAAGTCCCAGCTTCGGCAGTACCACAGCGGTGAACAATCGTGGTCTTGCAGACCTTATGGGCAAGGTGATGAATCTGCGTACCGACTTAGATGGCCTTTATGCCGAGCATAGTAACACCGCCCGACAGGTAGGGGAAGCAGAGGTGCGGATGCAGGGTCTGGTGGATTTGACTGCCGAAGGGATTCTTTCCCAGGTGAGTAGGGCGCAGAAAACCGCAGAGGATGCAGGCGGTGCGGTGCAAGCGTTGGCCCAGACCGTATCGGCACAAATGACCGCGGAGCAGGTAACCCTTGCCATCCGGCAGGAGGTAAGCAAGGGGGTAGACAAGGTGGTCACCTCCACCGGCTTTGTCTTTGACGAGATGGGGCTGCAGGTGTCCAGGTCTGACAGCGAAATGCAGACCGCGATTACCGAGGACGGTATGACCGTCTACAAAAGCGGTACACAGGTCCTCCGGGCCAACAACCAGGGGGTAGAGGCGGTGGACTTAAAGGCGGCCACCTACCTGATCGTAGGTAAAAACAGCCGGTTTGAAGATCTGCCTGACGGCAACCGCACGGGATGTTTTTGGATAGGGGGATAAATGGCAAAAACGTTTACATTACAATCAAAAAGCTATGACGGGCGCTATCTGAAGCTGACCTGCACCCAGACCCAGAATATTTCTGCCAACCAATCTACGGTTGCATGGGTGCTGGAGAGTGTGGGGGGCAATTCCAATTACTACTACACCGGTCCGACCACCGTCACCATCGGCGGTACGCAGGTGTACTATCGGGGAAGAACCGGCGCGCACGAATTTCCCTGCGCCAAGGGAAGTGTCAGCGGCAGTGTGACGGTCAGCCACGGCACGAACGGACAAAAAAGTGTGGAAGTCAGCCTGAAAACGGCGATTTACACCAAGACCCTGACGGAAAAGACCGGCACCTGGACGCTGGATACCATCCCCCGTCAGGCTACTTTATCCGCTGCGCCGCACTTTACAGACGAGGAAGATCCTACCATCACCTACAAAAATCCCGCCGGTTCGGCAGTGACCGGTCTGGAGCTGTGCATCGCTTTGGATGACCGGCTGACCCAGACGCTGCCTTATCAGGCGGTGAGCAAAACGGGGACGAATTTTACTTACCGCTTGCAGGAGGCAGACCGGCAATTTCTTTGGGCGGCGATGGGGGAAAACAAGTCTGTGGACGTATGCTTCTGCCTGCGGACGGTGATTGGGGGCGTATCTTATTATGACAAGCTGTGGCGGAAGGTGACGCTGGTGAACGCAGCGCCTATTCTTGCCCCCCAGGTCGCAGAGGCGGATGGGGAGGTCAAAGGGGCAAACCCCAGCGCCTTTATCCGCTATCTCAGCGATGTGCAGTTTACCACCGGCGCTCAGGGGCGCAAGGGTGCGACCATCGTCAGTCAAAGTGTCAGCTGTGGTGGTCAAACGGTGAAAAAAGCTTCCGGTACGCTTCAGAATATCCGCAGTGGTCAGCTGGTGTTCGCGGCAACGGACAGCCGGGGAAACCACACGGAATATCCCCTGAATCTGCCGTTTGTGGCATATATCAAGCCTACCTGCAGTTTTGCCGGCAACCAACCGGATACCCAGGGCAGTTTCACCCTGTCCGTTTCCGGATTGTGCTATACCGGGGAAATTCCCGGGCTGGGGCAAAACCGGATTCAGGCAGAGTACTGCTACCGGGCAGGCGGCGAATATTCCCAGTGGCTGCCCATGACGGTGGAAGCCGGGGAGAATACCTACACCGCAACGGCAGAATTTACCGGCCTTGACTACCGCACCACCTACACCTTCTTGTGCCGGGTCAAGGATGCCCTGACCGTCACCACCACCGACGAAACGGCAATCAAGGCGATGCCGGTGTTCGACTGGAGTGAAAAGGATTTTCGTTTCCATGTGCCGGTCAGCGCACCCAGCCTGACTTTAGACGGGGTGCAGATGGACTATATTGCAGAGCAAGGCACAAAAAACGGCTGGCTGTACCGCAAGTGGCAAGGGGGCTTGGCAGAGTGCTGGTATCGGAAAGAACACACCGTGGCCATATCGAATGCCTGGGGAAGCCTGTATGCAGGTACCAATGCCACAGGCAGAACGGATTATCCCTTCTCCTTTGCGGAAAAGCCTCACGAAGCCGTGACAGTCAAATCCAGCGTGCCGTCTGTGTTTGCGGTGTGTTCCTCCGGTGGGCTGGGCGACAACACCCTGTCGCAAACGGCAAGCTATAACGCAGTGCGCCC
>JAZQWQ010000043.1:0-6155 GCA_045632385.1 Faecousia sp. | reverse complement strand
GAAGCCATTATGAACCCCGACAACGGTTCCGAGAACTACCCGAACTATATTGAGATCAAGGAAATCAAGGTAAATTCTGACACCGAGATCGCCTTCATTCTGTCTGAACCCAACTACGCATTCCTGGACTATATGACTATGTCCATTTTGCCCCAGCATAAGCTTCAGGGCGAGGATATGTGGGAATCGGCATACTTCAAAAATCCCATCGGCACTGGTCCCTACAAGCTGGAAAGCTGGGACGCATCACAGGCCATCACTATGGTCAAGAATGACGATTACTTTGCAGGAGCAGCCAAGATCGACACCATCATCTTCAAGATCGTTACCGATGACAATGCCAAGGCACTGCAGCTGAAGGAAGGTATGCTGGATCTGGCACAGGTTACCCCCAAGGATGCCCAGAATTTCAAGGATGCCAAGGGCTTAACTGTTTATGATATGAATACTGCTGACTACCGCGGAATTCTGTACAACTTTTGGAATCCCTACTGGCAGACCAATGGCGATCTGATCCCTGCCATCAGCTACTGCATTGACCGTCAGGCCATCGTGGATGCTGTCCTGCTGGGAGAAGGTTTCGTGGCTTATAGCCCCATTCAGCTCAACGAGTACAATTACGACGGCATAGAAAAGTACGACTTTGATCTTGCTAAGGCTGAGGCAGCATTCCTCGCTGCCGGTTGCCAGAAGGATAAAGACGGCTTCTGGTGCCGTAATGGTGAGCGTATCTCCTTCACCATCAACGCAACACCCGGCGATCAGGTCCGTATCGATATGGCGCAGATCGCTGCTCAGCAGCTGCAAGAGGCTGGCCTGGATGTAAAGGCCAATGTTCCCCCTAACGGTATTGACTGGGGTGGACAGGAGTGCTGTATCATCGGCTGGGGATCTCCCTACGATGCTGATGACCACACCTACAAGGTCTTCTCTACCGATGCAGGCGCGAACTACTCCGGCTATTCCAACCCAGAAGTCGATGCGTGGCTGAAGAAGGCTCGTCAGACCGACGATCCTGCTGAACGTGCTGAGTGCTACAAGCAGTTCCAAATCGCTATGGCAAAGGCGCCAGCCTATACCTTCTTTACTTACATCGATGCAATGTTCATTGCAGACAATGCAATCAAGGGTATTGATGCCAATACCGTTCTGGGTCATCACGGTGTTGGTATTTTCTGGAATGTTACCGATTGGACGATAAACTAAAAATAAGGGGCTGTTTTGCAGCCCCTTACTGTACATTTTGCGGAAAGGAGATTCCTATGGAGGAATTATTAAAAATTGAAAATCTGTCTGTGGGCATAAAATCTCCTGCCGGAAAAGTACAGGCTGTCCGGGATGTCAGTTTTGAATTGCATCCTGGTGAGGTGCTGGCAATCGTAGGCGAAAGCGGCTGTGGAAAGAGCATGCTCTGCAAAACCATTATGAAGCTGCTGCCCAAGTCTGCCAAGATTGAGGGCGGAAAGATCCTTGCAAATGGTGTAGACATTACAGACTATTCCGATAAGGATATGCGTAAGCTACGGGGCAAGCTGTTCTCTATGATTTTTCAGGATCCTATGACGGCCCTGAACCCCACCATACCCATCGGTAAGCAGATTGCCGAAGCAATTTTAATTCACGAACCCAAGCTCCCTAAGGAGGAAGTGTATAACCGAGTCATTGCGCTAATGGAACTGGTGGGCATCCAGCAGCCCCACGAGCGTTATAAGCTGTACCCTTATAACTTCTCCGGCGGTATGCGTCAGAGAAGTGTTATGGCCATCGCGTTGGCAGCTAACCCTAAGATTTTGCTGGCTGACGAGCCAACCACCGCCTTGGATGTGACCATACAGGCACAGATCCTGGATCTGCTGAAAGAGATTCAAACCAAGCTTGGTACGGCGACAATCCTTGTGTCCCACGATTTGGGTGTGGTGGCAAGATGCGCTGACCGTGTGGCCATTATGTACGCAGGCAAGATCGTGGAGATCGGCACTGCGGAAGAAATCTATTATGATCCCCGACACCCCTATACCTGGGGTCTGATGCAGTCCTTGCCTGCTTTGAACAAGGGCGCAAAGGAACTGAAGACCATCCCCGGTATGCCCCCTACGCTGATTGATCCCCCTGCATATGATGCCTTTGCCTGCCGAAATGAATATGCTTTGGAAATCGACTATCACGAACAGCCGCCTATGTTCCAAATCACGGATACCCACTATGCGGCAACTTGGCTCTTAGACCCCAGAGCGCCCAAAGTAGACCTGCCAATGGGAGGGAAACGAAATGTCTGAGATTCTTTTGGATGTGCAGCACCTCTCCCAAGTGTTCAAACTGGGAAAACATGCCGTCATGAAAGCGGTAGATGATGTGTCCTTCCAGCTGAACAAGGGTGAGATCTTTGGCCTCGTGGGTGAGTCCGGCTCCGGCAAATCTACCGTTGCCCGGTGTATTATGAACATCTACAAGCCCACCGCAGGCAAGATTCTCTACAACAGCATTGATGTGTGCAATAAAACGCAATTTTGCAAACACCACAAAATGCTGGAGGCCCAGCGCCAGATCATCTTCCAGGACTCCACTTCCAGCCTCAATCAGCGTATGACGGTGGCAGAGATTATTGCAGAGCCTATGTCTATTCACCGCATGAAACCTCCCAGAGGAAATTTCCGGGCAGAAGCAGAGTTTCAGCTGCGCTATGTGGGTATGGACGCAAGTTATCTCGATAAGTACCCTACGGAACTTTCCGGCGGTCAGCGACAGAGAGTGGCCATTGCCAGAGCACTTTCTATGGAGCCGGAACTGCTGGTAGCTGACGAGCCGATTGCTTCTTTGGATGTGTCTATCCAGGCGCAGATCATCAATCTGCTGCGCCACTGCAACCGGGAACACGGCTGCTCTATGCTGTTCATTGCCCATGACCTTTCTATGGTGGAGTATCTCTGTGACCGGGTAGGTGTTATGTACCGCGGGAAACTGGTGGAACTGGCTCCCACGGAAGAACTCTATGCCAATCCCCAGCATCCCTATACCAAGGCGCTGCTGTCTGCCATTCCCGTTCCCGACCCCATTGCGGAACGGAACCGGGAACGCATAGACTTCGATGAAGTCGCCTTTGACCGTGACGGTGTGCTGACACAGATCGATCCCGGTCACTGGGTGCTCCAAAAGGAGGATGTCCGATGAGAAGAAATCCTTTCGTCTATTACGGCAAAAAAGCGTTGGTATTTTTACTGAGTGTGTTTATCCTTTCTGTGGCGGTCTTCTATATCTCCCGTCTTGCTCCCGGCGATCCGCTGATGAGTTATTACGGGGAACGGGTGGAAAAAATGTCCGTAGAAGAAAAGGAAGCCGCCCGGGACAAGCTGGGTCTGAATGATCCCATTCATATCCAGTACATCCGTTGGATAGAAAACGCAGCCAAGGGCAATTTTGGTGTTTCCTTCAAGTACAAGCAGGATGTAATGGAAGTCATTGGCAGCAGGATTGGATTTACCCTGCTTTTGGGTGGCATCGGTTTTGCGCTCACCTTTGTGGGTGCGCTGCTCTTGGGTGTGCTTTGCGCCTGGTACGAAGATAAATGGGCAGATCGGATTCTCTGCAAGGGTGGTACACTGCTGAGCTGTATTCCGGAATTTTGGCTGTCGCTGGTACTGATCCTCATCTTTGCAGTGACACTACACCTACTTCCCAGTAGTGGGGCTTACGATATCGGTTATAAGGATGATTGGCTAAACCGCATGGAACATCTGATCCTTCCACTGATTGTTGTTGTGCTGCAGCACCTTTGGTACTACGCTTATATGATCCGCAACAAGTTGCTGGAGGAAACCAGAGCAGACTATGTGCTGTTGGGCAAATCCAAGGGCCTGAGTAAAAAGCAAATTATGTTTGGTCACTGTTTGCGCAATGTTTTGCCCTCCTATATCAGCATTATGGCCATCTCTGTTCCGCATGTGGTAGGCGGTACTTACATTGTAGAGACCGTATTCAGCTACCCCGGTATCGGTGCGTTATCCTACGAAAGCGCCCGGTATCACGATTACAATTTGCTGATGGTGCTTTGCATGATGACCGGTGTTTTGGTAATTTTTTGCAATATCATTGGGGGAATTATCAATGAAAAAATTGACCCCAGAATTCGGGCGGATGAGGTGACCAAAGTATGACAGAAAAGGAACTGTTTACAATGGTCGGCATCCGACCTGAGCCCATTGCACCCAAAAAGAAAGCCAACCGTCTAAAAGGATTTCCCTGGGTATCGGTTGTGCTGATGGGTGTGATCGTTCTGTGCTGTTTGTTTGCGGAAGTGCTGATGACCAAAGATCCCAGCTACCTTGATCTTGAGAATTTCAATGTAGCGCCCAATGGGGAGTTTCTCTTCGGTACAGACACCCTTGGCCGTGATATTTTCTCTGGTATTTGGTACGGCGGTCGTATTTCCATTACCATCGGTTTCCTGGCAACCTTAATCTCCACCTTTATTGCGGTGGTCTATGGCTCTGTCAGCGGCATTGCCCCTGCATGGCTTGACACCTTGATGATGCGCTTTACGGAGATTTTCCTCAGTGTGCCTGGACTGCTTTTGGTTCTGTTCCTACAGGCAATTTTGGGCGAAGCCAACGTGCTGACTCTATCCATCGTCATCGGTGTAACCAGCTGGGCCAGTATTGCCAAGGTCATTCGCACGGAAGTCCGGCAGATCCGGTCAAGCGAATATGTGGTAGCTTCCCGGTGCATGGGTGGCAAGTTCTTCCATATTCTGCGCAAACATCTGGCTCCCAACTTTATTGCCTCTATCATGTTTATGGTGGTTATGAATGTTCGTGGCGCCATCGGCTCGGAGTCTACCCTCAGCTTTATGGGTATGGGTCTGCCGCTGGAGATCATCTCCTGGGGCAGTATGTTGTCCCTTGCGGAAAAAGCATTGCTCACAGAGAGCTGGTGGATGATTTTGATCCCGGGTATTTTTCTGGTGACCCTTTTGATGTGCCTGACCAATATCGGCAACTACTTACGCATAAGTGCAAACCGAAAAGAAAGCAATCTGTAAAAAGTGAGATGGTGCATAGCACCATCTCACTTTTTTGCATAATAATTTACCCTGTATTTGGCAGGTGTAACCCCAACTCTCTGACGGAACACCTTAATAAAATAGGAAACCTCCCCAAAGCCCAAACGGTCGGAAATATCGGCGATGGAAAGTCCTTCCTGGGTCAGATAGTTCTTGGCTTTGCAGATTTTTGCTTCTGTTCGGTATTCTGTTGGAGAAACACCGGAGTATTCCTTAAAAAGTTTGCGGAAATAAACTTCGCTGACATTGCACAAAGCCGCAATTTCCGCAACGGACAATGCTTGCTCCCGGTCCTGCTCCAGATACGCAATACCTTGTTCGATTATACTGTATTTGTGAAGATGTTTTTTAAAATAGTACTGACTGAGTTGAAATAACAGGTCATACATAATGGATTTAATTTTGCCGTGACACACCAGGTTTGCGCTGCCGTAATGGTCAATTTTATTAAAAATTGATTTATAATTGGCGTTGTCAGCAGAAAATACTTCCACCTGATTGTTCAGAACAAAGGGAGAATGGTTTTCATCAAACAGAAGAAAATTGATATGCGTCGTTTTGCAGGGCGCATCCAATGCGGAGTTCAGATCCAATAAGTATTCTGCGTGTAGGGGAACATAAACTACCGAGCCCATTTTTGCAATAATCTTTTCGCCACTTTTCAGGGTGTATACTGCATCACAGTTATCAAGAAACAAAAGCATGTCACACTGCTTGGGCTGCCCAATACAATTAAACTGCGGTGGGTTCTTCCAATTTTGCGTTAATGTGTTAATTACCTGAACGCAGTAATCCGCGTTGTACAGATTGGCAATTTCGATTTTTCTCATTTGATCACCCCGATAATTCTGTATAACATAATTATAACAAAGAATAATTATTTTACAAGCAAGATATTTGTTTCGAAAAGTCATATTAATGTTTCGGTAAGTATTAACGTTTTTACGCAGAGAAAGGGTATAATCAAATTATCATTACAAAAAAGGAGTTTGCTTGCGATGAAAAAGCATTTTACCGTTGCGGTGATCGGCGCTGGCGGAAGAGGCAGTGTCTATACAGAGTTGATGAACAACAAAGAAGAATTTTCTGTGGTTGCGGC
>JAZQWQ010000042.1:0-2681 GCA_045632385.1 Faecousia sp. | reverse complement strand
GGACTTGGAGCAAACAGCCGGCCACATTGCCTCACCCCGATGCTCCACAGCCGCCCATTGATAGCTGCCTACTACATAAGGCCGTTCCATCAGGAATTTCCAAGTTTTTTCCCGGCTTAAGAACCAGTGGTTCGTGTCTACGTCCCGGTCACGAATTCTGCCGCCGGCTTCCGTGGGGAAGCACCAATCCCGTGTAGTGCCGGTTGCGCAGCATTCCGATGCAAACACCAGCTTGTCCGGGCGCTGTGCGTGAACAGAGTCATAGATATGCAGGTTGTAGTTGATGCCAATGATGTCGCAATCGTCATAAATCTGACACTGCTCCGGGGTTTTATCGACTGCGGCTGTGATGGGGCGCAGCTTGTCGAATTTGCGGATATGGGCATAGATCGCCTTGTGCAGCCGCTTGCCTACATCGGTAATGTGGAAATATTCCTCGTTGCTGGTAGACCAGAAAATCACACTGGGGCGGTTTCGATCCCGCTTCAATAGAGATTCCAGTTGCACCAGGCTCTCTTCGGTGCTTTCAAACCAACGGGCTTCATCCATAACCAGCAAGCCCAGCTCATCGCAAGCATCCAGATAAGCGGCGGTCTGCTGATAGTGGCTGGTGCGGTAGCCGTTAGCGCCCATTTCCTTGATCAGCTGCATTTTGTATTTGGCAATGTTATTGGGTACGGCAACACCGGTCAGACCAAAATCCTGATGGGCGCAGACACCCTTGATAAAGGTCTTTTTACCATTGAGCAGCAGACCTTTCTCCACAGAAAGCTCTACCGTGCGGAAACCAATTCGGGTGATATTTTCGTCGATGGCTTCTCCGCCCAGCTTTAGCACAGTCTTTACCGTGTAGAGATTGGGATTTTCGCAGTCCCACAAAAGGGGATTTTTTACGGTGCAGCTGTAGCAAAGAGTCAGCTTGTCCCGCATCAGGATTGTTCCCTGACTTTCTGCCTGTGCCACGCAGTTGCCCTTTGCATCCAGCACATAGCTTTCTACGTGGACTGCTTGATCTGTATAGTCAGCGTTGAGGGCTGTTGTTTCAAAATCGATCTGCCACAGGTCGTCACCGATTTTGCTGCTGGGAGCATACACACCCCACAGATCCAAGGCAACAGGCTCGGTAATGACCAGATGTACATCCCGGTAAATGCCGCCGCCCTGATACCACCAGCCTTCGTATTCCTGGGTGTTGACATACACCGCAAGCACATTTTCCTTATCCCGGTAGGCAAGATCGCTGATGTCCACTTCAAAGGTGTTGTAAGCGGAGAAATTATGATGCAGCAGACAGCCGTTAAGGTAGAGGGTAGAAACACCGGCGATACCGTCAAAGCGTAGCAAGACCCGTTTGTTCTCACAGCCCTCCGGCAGTGTAAAGTGCTTTCTGTACCAACCGTTATCGTAACGGAAGTAGCCGTGGGCATTGTTTTGACTTTCCTTGTTATCCTGGTCGATAATGTAATCGTGAGGGAGTTGGACAGTGGCCCAATACTCACCGGTCAGCTTCAGACTGTCACTATATTTGTTGGGATTATCCGGATAGTGATAGGCGGCAGGACCCAGCTTTTTTCGCTCGGTCTTACTCTGGCTGTATACAGGGCCTTTGACACTGGGGCGGTCCACCCGGATGTCTCCTTTGTGAAACTGCCAGCCGTCATTGAATAAAATTTCACTTCGCATAAGATATCCTCCTTGCTTTTTACATTGCTATATAGTATTATATAGGAAAAAATAAGCAATAATATGCTTAAAATTGACGTACTTTAGCATAAAACGATCATATGCGGAGATGAACCATGTATTATTCCAGTGACATTAAAAAAAGTATAACTCCGTACCCAATCAGCATCAATAGCTGTGGAGAATTGCGTATCCAATCGGATTCCCATATCAGAAGATATGGTGGCCGGAATGATTACCAGCTGATCTATATTTGCGAGGGAAGCTGTGCGGTGACCATAAACGGCATCGTGCAGATTGCCTATCCGGACGATGTGATCCTCTACCGGCCCGGGGAAGTGCAAGACTATTTTCTCTCCAAAAAGGTGCAGCCACGTACCTACTGGATCCATTTTAATGGAGAAATGTGCAAAAGTATGTTTGACGCTTTGTCCCTGACGGAAGCGCACATCATAAATGCCGGGAAGAACCGGGAGATCAAGCACCTGGTTGGCCGGGTCTGCCAATACCATAACCTGAAAGTACCCAACCACCAGCTGCTTTGCTCTGCGTTGATGCAAAGTGTTTTGGCACTTTTGAGTAATGAACTGCATCAGGCGTTTTCCCAGCCGGGCAGCAAAAGCACGGATAAAATCAGCGAGCTGATCAGCCGGATCAAAATGGCACCCAATATGGATTTTGATATCGCCAAATGCGCAGATTTCTGCTATATGAGCAAGCCCCACTTTTCCCGGGTTTTTAAGCGTACTACCGGGATGTCCCCGGTGCAGTTTATACTGGGTCTTCGCATTGACCGGGCAAAGGAACTATTGGACTTTACAGATAAGACCATTGCAGATGTGGCGGAAGCCAGCGGTTTTCAGGATCAGAATTATTTCGCCCGCACTTTCAAAAAGGTGACCGGATTAACACCAACCCAATACCGTTACGCTGAAAGAAACGAATAAGATGGAAAGCCGTCACACTGTTTGGGTAAGCAGTGTGGCGGTTTTTGCGCC
>JAZQWQ010000041.1:0-3492 GCA_045632385.1 Faecousia sp. | reverse complement strand
GTGTGCTCAAAGAAAGCCGGACCATGTTCTATCTGGCGTGCTGATTGCAACAAACCGTCCCTCGGTCTTGCCCCGCACCTACAGTATAGCACAAAAGGGGTTCATTGGGCGTGTGTGCGGCTCAGCGGCATGGTTGTTCTGTTGTCCCCTGACACAGACGGTTCTTCGTCTTAATAACGAGCACTAAGGGGGCAGTTTGACTGCCCCCTTATTTCAGATATCTATCAATTTTTCGCCGTCATTGCGAAACCAGTTCGCAAACTGGTTGTGGCGCCCAAGGACGAAGTCCGCGGAAGTGCCCTTGGGGTGCAATCAGTTCTCTCTAGGGTATTTACTGACTGCCACGGCGCATTGCGCCTCGCAGTGACGGGTAGGGGGACAAGGGCCTTGTAAATTTGCCCCAGGTTTAATAAATATAAAATGTGCGTGTTGCAAAATGACTGCAACACGCACATTTACTTATGTTTCGACAGAAGGTATCTTTGCGGGCTGTTTTTTTGTAATTATGTTATGACAAGCTCGGCGGTTAGCAGATTGTGGATATTGCCGCCTGCGCTGAGGGTGATGTTTGTCGGCTCTACCACAAACCGATTGTCCAATCCAAAGATCTCCAATTCTTTCTTTCCTAAATACATAGAGATTTTTTTGGTTTCTCCTGCTTTGAGATCCACTCTTTGGAAGCCTTTCAGTTCGCTGATCCTGCGAATGATGCTGTTTTCCTGCGCTTTTATAAACAGCATAACCACTTCGCTGACATCCAGATCGCTGCAATTTTCAAGGGTGATCGATACTTCTATTTTTGCTCCGTTAGCGATTTCCTGCGCAGTATAAGTTTTTTCTACGGCAAGATTGCTGTATTTTACGTCAGAATAGTTCAGTCCGCTACCAAAAGAAAAATCAGACAATACTTTCAGGTCGCAATAGCCGCCCATAGGACGTCTGTTGTAGCATACCGGCAAGGCAGAGGAACTGTTGGGAATGGAAACAGGCAGTCTGCCAAAGCAATTATTTTTACCAAACAACGTATCCGCGATGGCTCTGGGACCCTCTTGTCCGGGATACCATGCAACCATAACTGCGTCTGCGTATTTGATAACTTCGTCAATCAAATAGGTACGACCCTGCAGCAAAACGGAAATAATCGGCTTGCCGGTTTCCTTTAGTTTTTTAAGAAACGCAAGTTGATTGCCGGGTAGTGTCAAATCGCATACATCTCTGCCTTCGCCGCAGTCCATAAAGACATCCCTTGTGGCAACGGTTTGTCCCTTGTCATTATAGACACCGAAAAAGTCCCGGCTGCTGCTGCCGCCTAAACAAACGACTACAGCATCTGCTTCTTTGGCCATATCCATAGCCTTGCCAAAATCTTCCTCGCTGCCGTAAAAATCCCAACCCTTTGTATATTCGGTCTGGGGGTTTACATCTTTTAATGCACCGTATATTGTTTTGAAGTTCTCCGTTTTTTGCGGAGGCGTGTAATCCCCCAAAATCGTGTATATGCTGTCTGCGTGTTCACCAAACAAGGCAAGCTTTAAGGGCTTGCGCAGTGGTAATAGCTTTTGTTCGTTTTTCAGCAGAACAAGGCTTTCCGCAGCTGCTTTATACGCAACTTCCTGGGGCAAACCGCTTTCTAAATATTTTACAGAACGACCATCCTCAGGAATAAAGGGATTATCCATAACACCGGATTCAAATTTCTTTGTTAAAATGCGAAGAACCGCATCGTCAATGACGGCTTCACTTGTATATCCCAGCGCCACAGCTTCCTCCAAACGAGCAAATGCTGTGTCCCCTAAGCCCAGCATAACACCGGCATTCAAGGCTTCCGCACCGCAAAGAACACGGTCCTTCTTAAAGTCGTTGCCCATACGGTCCGCGCGAATAACACCATCAAACTTTAATTCTTCCTGCAGGATATCTCGCAAAACGTGGCGGTTCGCGTGGCAGCGAACGCCGTCCAGATCGTTATAGGTTACCATGATAAAATCCACACCGTTATCTACGGCAGATTTTACCGGCGGCAGATGGATTTCGTGCAGTTCACGCTCGCCGATATTGGTTTTACCTCCGCAATGACCGCCTACAGCTGCGCCCTGGGCGCAGTAGTGCTTTGCGCAGATCATTGTATCGCTGTCCTTATAGCCTTTTACGATCGCGCCGCTGAGTTCAGCTGCCAAATAGGGGTCTTCTGAGAAACACTCTTCTGTACGACCGAATCTGGGATCGCAGGCCATATCAAACAAAGAAGAATTCGGCACGTGAATGCCTGCGTTTTTACATTCAACTGCCACACACTTTGCCATTTCCCCGGTCAGCCGGCTGTCAAAGGTCGCGCCAATTCCCAGATTGGTGGGATAAATTACGCTGTCTAATACCTGCAGACCGTGGGGCGCATTTTCTTCCATTAAGGCAGGTATCCCTAAACGAGAATTTTCGATGATATACTTTTGGATGGTATTATAAGCCTTTTCCCGCAACTGCCGGGTGATACCGTTGGTGAAAGTTCTTTGCGACCAGGGGTCAGCACGAAAAAAGCTGAACACCGTGCCGATACCGCCGTGGGCTTTCACAAAGTCCTTGAAGTGATCGGATAAAAGGATTTCCCCATCCTCGATGGTGTATTCTTCAAACATTTTAAAGGGTTGCGCGATTTGTCCGACCTTTTCCTTCAGTGTCATGCGCGACAGCAAATCTTCTGCGCGCTCTTTGGGAGAAAGTTTTTTGTTCTTATATTTTTCCATCAGAAATCACCTTTTCAAATGTTTTCTTTCCGTCACAATCTGAGAAATACCGGAACACCGCAATTGTAAACTTTCAGTGGTTAATTGTCAAGCTTATGCTTTGCCCGCCGAGGACAGGGGGACGGTTCTGTTGTCCCCTGACACAGACGGTTTTTCGTCTTAATAACGAGCACAAAGGGGGCAGTTTGACTGCCCCCTTATTTCAGATATCTATCAATTTTTCGCCGTCATTGCGCCTCGCAGTGACGGGTATAGTAAGAGGGTGCAAACAAAAAACAAAGGGCTGTTGCAAAGGTTGCAACAGCCCGCATATTTATGCCAATTCCTTTGCCAAAGCCTGGATCTGGCTGCGGCTTTCTTCGCTCAGGGCGGAGAGGATGGTCACGTTGTTTTCTGCAATAGTCAGGTTCTTGCTGCCCTCCAGCAGCTTCTTCATCACCTTGGTGGCATTAGGCGCCCAAGTGCCGTTTTCCATAAAGGCCACGGTGCGGTTCTGATACAGTCGCTCGGTCAGGTGATGGATAAAGGTGTTCATAAAGGGGAAGATGTCGTTATTATAGGTGGTGGTTGCCAGCACCAGCTTGCTGTAGCGGAAGGCGTCCTCCACCGCTTCTGCCATATCGTCCCGTGCCAGGTCGGCAACTGTGACCTTGGGGCAGCCGTTTTTCTCCAGCTCCTCAGCCAAAAGCTCCACGGCTTTCTTGGTGTGGCCGTAAACAGAGGTGTAGGCGATCAAAACACCTTCTTCCTC
>JAZQWQ010000040.1:0-5307 GCA_045632385.1 Faecousia sp. | reverse complement strand
CTCCTGAATACGCGCCCGAAGGGCAACACTCTCCGGAGTCTTGGCTGTTCCCTCCTTGTCGATCCAGTCCTTTGAGGCCTGTTGGGCTTGCTTCAATGTTGTCAGATCGCAGCTAAAACTGGCTACCCGAAACACAGGAAGTCCCGACTGCCTTGAGCCGAAGAAATCACCCGGGCCACGCAAGCGCAGATCTTCTTCTGCGATTTTGAAGCCGTCCGTGGTGCTGCACAGGGCTTTCAGCCGTGCTTGTGTGTCGGGATTTTTTGTTTGAGAAACCAACACACAATAGCTTTTGGCGTTTCCTCTGCCCACACGACCACGCAGCTGATGCAGCTGGGAAAGGCCGAACCGGTCCGCATCTTCCACCACCATCAGCGTGGCATTGGGCACGTCCACACCCACCTCAATGACCGTGGTCGCCACCAAAACATCTGCTTCTGCCCGGGCAAAAGCGCCCATAATCTCCTCTTTTTCGCTGCCCTTCATCTGTCCGTGGAGCAGGGCAACCTTCAAGTCAGGAAACACTGTCTTTTGCAAAGTTTCCGCCCAAACTGTGGCAGCTTTTAAGTCCAGTTCCCCGTTTTCTTCCACTGCAGGACAAACCACAAAACTCTGATGTCCCTCCTGGGTCTGTTTCCGGATAAATCCGTTGAGCCGGGCGCGATAGCTTTCATTTACCAAAAACGTTTCCGTCTGCTGCCGTCCGGGAGGAAGTTCGTCCAATATCGAAACCTCCAGATCGCCATACATGATCAGCGCCAGTGTCCGGGGAATGGGTGTTGCGGACATCACCAGCACGTGGGCATCCATTCCCTTTTCTGACAGCTTGGATCGCTGGGCAACACCAAACCGATGCTGCTCGTCGGCGATCACCAGCCCCAGGTCAGCAAACGCTGTGCTGTCGGTAACCAATGCGTGGGTGCCAATGACCAAGTCCCAGTGATGGGCGGCAATTTCTTCTCGCAAAACCTTTTTCTGCTTAGGGGTCCGTCCGCCTGTGAGCAGACACACCCGCAACCCCAAGGGGGCAAATAATTTGGATAAGGAATGATAGTGCTGCTCCGCCAGAATTTCCGTCGGCGCCATAAGGGCCGCCTGTTTACCATTTTGAATGGCAAGAAATGCAGCCGCTGCCGCCACCATGGTTTTGCCGCTGCCCACATCGCCCTGCACCAAGCGGTTCATAGGAATCCCCTTGCCCAGATCGTCTGCGATTTCCAGAATTGCCCGTTTCTGAGCGCCGGTAAGGGTAAAGGGCAATAAGCTATAAAACCGATCCAGCGACAGCTCCCGGTAAGGCGCTGTGCGCTTGCCTGCACGGGCAGCACGCATCAGAGAAAGTCCTGCGGAAAAGACAAAAAATTCTTCAAAGATCAGCCGCTTTTTGGCAAGCTCTGCCTCCTGCATAGAAGTAGGCTCGTGAATGGCATAGTAAGCACGTTCAGCCGGCAAAATGCCGTATTCCTGCCGCACGTGTTCCGGAAGGATCTCCTCCGGCACAGGGCAAATGGCCAATGCCTGCCGTACCGCTTTGAGCATTGCCGCATTGCTAAGTCCCGCTGTCAGCGGATAAATAGGCAACACGCGGCGAGTCGTCACCGGAGCAGAAGATACCGCCTCGAAGGTGGGGTTTGTCATATTATAGCCAATAAAATCTCCCGACACTGCCCCATAAAAAATATACTCATTTCCATACTGCAGCTGCTCGGCAGAATATTTCTGATTAAAAAAGGTGATGTTGAGTCTGGCCGTGGCATCGGCCACGGTGATCTTCGTCACATCCAGGCCCTTACGCACATGGGCGGTTCTGGGGGCGCTCATCACCATCGCCTTAAAACAGGCCGGTACATCCGGCTCCAGCTTATCGATGGTCACAAGTTTTGTCCGGTCCTCATACCCTCGGGGGAAGTGGCAAATTAAATCTTGCAAAGTAAAAATATTTAAGGCAGCAAATTGCTTTGCCTTGGTCGGCCCCACACCTTTTAAGATTGTCACCGGATCAGAAAGCCTTGCCATAGATGCACCCCCTTTTTCGTTTCGTACTTTTATTATACCATATAAATGCAAAATGCAAAGTGCAAAATGCAAAATGAAGGTTCGGCTCTGCCGACTATTTTAAATTCGTCCGCTATGGGGACGCAATAATTGACATTTGTCCATAAATAAGCCACCGCAGAAATTTTCTGCGGTGGCTTTTGCTTATTTCATTTTCAGGGTCACTACGGAAGATTTTACGGTGTTGCCGTATTTATCGGAAATTACGCAATAGACCTTGGCATTCTTCCAAGCTGCCGCCATCTTTACAGAAAAGGTTGCTCCGGTAGCGGAAGCCTTAACATATTTGGTTGTACCGGGTTTCAGATAGTACCAGGTATATTTCAGGCCGTCACCAGTGGCTTTTACCGTGACCTTGGCGGTCTTGCCATTTTTCACCGTCACAGACTTCGGCTGGGTAGTAATCTTTGCAACGGTTTTCATTGTCAAAGTCGCTGCGCTACTCTTGACGGTTTGTCCGTATTTATCGGTTACCAAGCAGTAGTACTTCCGTCCATTGACAGAAGAAGAAACCTTTACAGAGTAGGTTGCGCTCTTTGCGCCGGAGACCTTCTTAAAGCTGGAAGATCCCTTCTTTGCGTAGTACCATTGATACTTCAGGCCTTCTCCGCTGGCCTTGACAGAGAAGGAAACCTTCTTGCCGCTAACCTGTGTTATGTTCTTCGGCTGGGTAGTAATCTTGGGTTTTGCTGCCTGCTTGATCGTCACCACAGAGGACTTGACCTCAATGCCGTACTTATCCTTCACCACACAGTATGCCTGTGCGCCATCCAATTTGGACGCCATTGTAAAAGAATAGGTCTTGCTGCTCTTGCCCACCTTGGTAAAGGCACTTGCGCCCTTGTATTTCACATACCACTGGTATTTCAAGCTGCTGCCGGAAGCCTTGATTTCCAGCTTTCCGGTCTTGCCGCTGACCACCGTTGCAGCTTTCGGTTGGGTCGTAATTTTAGCAGGTGTTCCTTTATATAGGGTGACCGTATCAGTCGTAACAGAGTTTCCGAATTTATCGGTCACCACGCAGTAAACCTTGCGACCATCTACAGATGAGGACATCTTCACAGAGTAAGATGCAGTTGTTACGGAAGTCTTGGAGAACTTAGAGCTCCCTTTCTTTGCATAATACCACGTATATTTCAGTTCTACACCTGTTGCATCCACTGTTACCTTGGCTGTTTTTCCACTACTTGCGACCACATTCTTCGGCTGTGTTTTAATGCTTAAAGATGATTTGCAATACAATCTTGCATACAGCAGGTCTTCGTTTCCTTTTCCAAATGTAGCTTTTGCCAATTGGTAATCATAACCGTCATAATAAACATCGGTCAAGCTGTCACAAGCACCAAAAGCATAATCTTCAACTGTAGTTAACCCCTTAGGAAGCTGCACCAACACCAAGTTCTTGCAATTATAAAATGTATATTCGTTTATGATCTTTACTTTATCGGGAACCTTCACCGCAACCAAACTCTTGCAAGAAGAAAATGCATCTTTACCGATGGTGGTCACACTTTCCGGAATATCTACCCACACCAAGTTTCTGCCGTTCTGAAAAGCATAATCACCAATGGAGGTCACGCCATTTGGAATAACCACTTCTTCTAAAGTCTTTCTGCTTACCACCATCATTGCTTTTACCGTCTTGGAACCATCAGCAATAATCAGCTTCTTCACTTCGCAGCCAGAAAAGGCACTTTCCGGAAGAGTTGTTACACTATCGCTGATGGTTACGGTTGTCAGTTTGCTGCAATCACTAAAAGCAAATTCCCCAATCGTCGCCACACGTTTTGGAATGACCACTGAAGTCAAACTGCTACAAAAATCAAAGGCGTACTCGCCAATAGTAATCAAGCTGTTCGGAAGGACTACAGAAGTTAATTTGTCACAGTAACAAAACGCACTATCACCAATTTCTGTCACACTGGCAGGAAAACTTACGGACGTCAAAGCTCTGCAACTTTCAAACGCACTATCGCCAATAGCAGTCACACTATTCGGGATCTTATAAGTTCCGGAAAGACCACTGGGCGCCTGCAGCAATTTTGTTTTATTCTTATTAAATAAGACACCAGATGCATCACTGCTAAACTCAGTATTCCCTGGATCGACCCAAATTCCGGTCAGATTCCAACAAGCTAAAAACACCTGTTTCCCAAAAGATTTCAAACCAGCAGAAAGTGTAATAGATTTTAAACCGGAACAATTTTCAAATGCACGATTTTCAATCGTAGTCACACTATCCGGAAGTATAATGCTTTCCAGTTTTTTACAATGTGAAAATGTGTAGGCACCAATGGTAGTTACACCATTGCCAAGGGTCACTGAAGTCAGAGCCAGATCATATTCAAACACATTGTCGCCTATGGCAATTACACTATCTGGAATGGTTATAGAAGTCAATCTGTCACAGCTGGCAAAAGCAAAGTTACCAATGCTCGTAACATTTTTGCCGATCGTTGCCGAAGATAGACTTTCACAATTGTTGAACGCATAACTACCAATGGTGGTTACATTGTCCGGAATCGTTACCGAAGCTAGTTTACGACAACAATTGAACGCACTATTGCCAATGGTAGTCACACCATCCGGGATGATTACGGATGTTAAACTGTAGCAGTATGCAAATGCCTGTTCCCCAACAACGGTCACCGGATAACCACCTAAAGCAGAAGGTATGGTTAATTCGCTTGCATCACCGGTGTAATCCGTAATGGTAGCTTTTCCGTTTGCAACCTTGTAGGTATAGTCTCCTTCGGTTGCCGCTTGCGCTGTCGTGGGTAACACAAAAGCACACACCAAAACCAAAGCCAACACACAAACGCTTGTCAAAAGTTTCTTCATAACCTTTCCTCCTTAAAAAATCATTGCTACTGCGTAGCTTTTTCCAATTTTATTATAAGGTAACCTTGCCTAAAACGCAAGAACTTTTTAGGACCCAACAAGTAAACACCCTCTTGCCTAAAATAATCGCCGAGAGATTTTGCCTCGTAATCTTCTTGAAACGCCTGGCGAGAAATTTTGGTGCAAATGAAAGAAACCGGCTGACGGCATACTAGAAGTATTCCGAAGCCGGATTTCTGCACAGTTGCGCCAAAAGAGCCGCCAGGAAGGTATGAAAAAACGCCCGAGTGCTTAAAAGCACCGGGCGATATTTTCAGAGAAGTTTCTTGAACTTAGGCCAGCTTGTTCAGCTGCAGGGTCATGCTGCTCTTCTTCCGGGCAGCAGTATTCTTGTGCAGAATACCCTTAGTG
>JAZQWQ010000039.1:0-1983 GCA_045632385.1 Faecousia sp. | reverse complement strand
CCGGAGATTATCCGGTTGGCAGAGGTGATCAAGAAGTGTCGTACTTACTTTGATTGCCTGCTGGCCCACACCGGTCAAAACTATGACTATAACCTCAACGGTGTGTTTTTTAAGGATCTGGAATTGGATGATCCCGATGTATATATGGAGGCTGTAGGTAAAGATTTGGGCGAAACCATGGGTAACATCATTGCCAAAAGCTATCAGCTGATGGTGGAAACCCAACCTGATGCAGTGCTGGTGCTGGGCGATACCAACTCCTGCCTGAGTGTCATTGGCGCAAAGCGCCTGCACATTCCAATTTTCCATATGGAGGCCGGAAATCGCTGTAAGGACGAGTGCCTGCCGGAGGAGACCAACCGCCGCATCGTGGACATTATCTCCGACGTAAATATGTGCTACTCTGAGCATGCCCGCCGCTATCTTGCGGATAACGGCCTTCCCAGAGAGCGCACCTACGTAACCGGATCTCCTATGGCAGAGGTGCTGCATAAGAACCTGGAGAAAATCGAAGCATCCGATGTCCATGCCCGCCTGGGTCTAACCAAGGGAAAGTATATTCTGCTGTCTGCCCACCGAGAGGAAAATATCGATACCGAGAAGAATTTTACTTCTTTGTTCACGGCAATCAATAAGATGGCGGAAAAGTATGATATGCCCATTTTGTACTCCTGCCATCCTCGCAGCCGCAACCGGCTGGAAAGCTCCGGCTTCGTGCTGGATCCCCGTGTCAACCGCCAGGAGCCTATGGGCTTCCATGACTATAACTGCCTGCAGATGAATGCTTTTGCGGTGGTGTCTGACAGTGGTACACTGCCCGAGGAGAGCAGCTTCTTTACCTCTATCGGCAAGCCGTTCCCGGCCGTATGTATCCGCACCTCTACAGAGCGCCCGGAAGCGCTGGACAAAGCCGCATTCGTCCTGGCAGGCATTGACGAAAAGAGCCTGCTGCAGGCGGTGGACACGGCTGTAGAGATGGTGAAAAATGGCGACAACGGCATCCCTGTGCCCGATTACGTGGAAGAAAATGTGTCTACCAAGGTGGTAAAGCTGATTCAATCCTATACCGGCGTGGTTAACAAAATGGTTTGGAGAAAATAACCCGAAAGCAGAGGAAGAAAGATGTTAGATATTCAAAGAGGTGTCCTTGCACTGATAAAAAGCGCATTGGATGGCACAAAAGCGGAGCTTCCAGAGAATTTTGACTGGGAAAAAGCCGTTGCTTATGGCAAGACGCATAAAATATTGGGCTTGCTTTATTGCGGCTGTGAAAACTCCCAGATTGAAGCGACGGCTGAGATCGCCTCTTTTTTGAAAATGGCACTTCTAAAGTCTGTAGCTGTTGAACAAAGGCAAAATTACTACATTGAAAAAATGTTCACCCAGTTTTGCGAGAATGATATTGACTTTATGCCTCTGAAAGGCGCTGTACTTCGTAAATATTATCCGGAAGCCGGAACACGTACTATGGGCGATTGTGACGTGCTGATCAAAATGTCGCAATACGAAAAAATAAAAGAGATTATGCAGGAAATCGGCTTCGAGGAAAAATGCGAAACTGACCACGAACTTGTTTGGGATTTGCCTAACAATTTAAAGGTGGAATTACATAAACGTGTCGTATCCACAGAGAATGCAGATTTTTATCGGTGTTTTGGAGACGGCTGGCGCCTGGCAAAAGAAAAGGTGAATGACAGCAACCGGTATCAAATGACCAATGAGGATGCGCTGGTGTATAATTTTGCCCATATGGCGAAGCATTATCGCAATGGTGGTATTGGTGTCCGGCATATTTTGGATATCTACGTTATTATGAACAAGTGTCCAAATTTGGATTTTTCCTATATCGATGGGGAACTGAAAAAACTAAAATTATTGGATTTCTTTTATAATGTCCTGCATACTATTGATGTGTGGTTTAACGGCAAAGAAACAGATGAAATGTCTGATTGGATCACGGATTATATTTTCTCCAGCGGTTCG
>JAZQWQ010000038.1:0-3912 GCA_045632385.1 Faecousia sp. | reverse complement strand
TCCGTACGTCCGTCTTCCTGAAACACCAGGGAAATCTGCTTGCTCAAATTATACATTACATCTTCTATCAGCATAGAAAGATTATGCTTGGCATTATAAATGCGGAAGTTCTTCTCCCGGAAATACCCTGGGAACACGATCCGGCGCAGCTTTTCCAGGACATCAATCACCGCATCCTTATCCGGCTGCCGGGAAGATTCCATCCGGTCAATCTCCCGTCCTTTCTGGTAATCGGCCAGGATATCGTCGACCACATATTCAATTTGTCTTTCCAGTTTTTCCATCATTTTCACCTCTTCGGTTTTATACCATACCCACAGGGTTTTGTCAACACGGCATTGACAAAGGCCGGGATATGGGGTTATAATTTTCCAAAAGGAGTGTTGTTTATGTCGCAGATCTATTCCTCTGCCCTAGAGTTGGTGGGACATACACCGCTGGTGCAGCTGCTGGGTATTGAAAAAGACCGGGGCTGCGTTGCCCGGCTTCTTGTGAAGCTGGAGGGAACAAACCCCGGCGGCTCAGCCAAGGATCGTATTGCTTTGTCGATGATTTTGGATGCAGAAAGCAAGGGGCTTTTGTCTGCCGGCGGTACGGTGATCGAGCCTACCTCCGGCAACACCGGCATTGGACTTTCTATGGTCTGCGCCTGTCGTGGTTACCGGGCCATCATCGTGATGCCGGACACTATGAGTGTAGAACGGCAGAAACTGATGAAGGCTTACGGTGCGGAAGTGGTGCTGACCCCCGGTGCGCTGGGTATGCAGGGTGCAATTGAAAAAGCGGAAGCGCTGCAAAAAGAAATCCCCGGCAGCATCATTGCCGGACAGTTTGTCAATCCTGCCAATCCCAAGGCGCACCTTGCCGCCACAGGCCCGGAAATTTGGGAGGACACCCAAGGTCAGGTGGATGTGTTTGTAGCCGGTGTGGGCACAGGAGGCACCCTGACAGGTGTTGGTCAGTATCTGAAACGCAAGCGCAGCGACGTACAGATCGTAGCTGTAGAGCCGGAGCGCTCTCCCCTGCTCTCCGGCGGCACTGCCGGCAGTCACGGCTTGCAGGGTATCGGCGCAAACTTCGTCCCGGCTGTGCTGGACAGAAGCGTTTATGACCGGGTGATGACCTGCACGGAAGAAAATGCCTATGCCGCTGCACGGCTTTTGGCTACCCGGGAGGGCATCCTGGCCGGTATTTCCTCCGGCGCAGCGCTGCACTGCGGCATTGCCCTTGCCAGCTTACCGGAAAATGCCGGAAAAACCGTGGTGGTACTGCTGCCAGACACCGGAGAACGGTATTTATCCACGAATTTATTTTAAGGAACTGATTGCCACAACCAGTCTGCGGACTGGTTTCGCAATGACATACCAATTTGTAAGAAGTTTCGTTTTACTGTCACTGCGAGGACTCTGAGCGAAAGCGAAGGGGACGTGGCAGTCAGTTTATGCCCATAAAAAGCACCCCGGAAGATCTTCTTCCGGGGTGTTATTGTTTAGTCATCCAGACGGGTGATATTGGCGCCCAGGGCCGTCATCTTGGCAATGATGTTTTCATAGCCGCGCTCCACAAAATGCACATTGCGCACTGTGGTCTTCCCCTCCGCGGCCAGGCCTGCAATGATCAGCGCAGCACCGGCGCGCAGATCGTGGGCGCACACTTCCGTGCCATGCAGCTTTTCTGTGCCTGTGACAATGGCGGTTTTGCCATTGATCAAGATCTCTGCGCCCATATCCTGCAGTTCTGAGCAGTAGCCAAAGAACCGGGTTTCATACACATTCTCCGTTAGTTTGCTGACACCCTCTGCCAAAGCCATACAGACACAGATCTGCGCCTGCATATCCGTGGGGAAACCGGGATAAGGACGGGTCTTTACTGTGGTATTCCGCAGACGACGCTCTGCGCGAATGCGGATACTGTCATCATAATTGATGACCTTTGCGCCCATTTCCTGTAGCTTGGAAGTGATACACTCCATATGCTTTGGAATGACGTTTTTCACCAGCACGTTACCACCGGCTGCAGCAACTGCTGCCAAATATGTACCTGCCTCGATCTGATCCGGGATGATGGCATAGCTGCCGCCGTGGAGACGTTCTACACCGCGAATCTTCACCGTATCCGTACCGGCACCGGAAATTCGGGCGCCCATGGTATTCAGGAAGTTCGCCAAGTCAACGATGTGCGGCTCTTTGGCTGCGTTTTCGATCACCGTCTGACCGGGAAGCAAGGTTGCCGCCATAATGATATTTACCGTCGCGCCAACACTGACCACGTCCAGGCTGATACGGTTGCCGCACAAGCCATCTTCTCCTGTTGAGAGGTTTACATAATCTTCCGTTTCCTCCACATCAGCGCCCAAGGCCCGGAAGCCTTTAACATGCTGATCAATGGGACGGGAGGCGAAGTTACAGCCACCGGGCAGCGCCACACTGGCCTGACCAAACCGGCTGAGCAGCGCGCCCATCAAATAATAGCTGGCGCGCATCTTCCGGACCAATTCCGGATTCGGCGTGGTCTTTGTAATATTGCTGCAATCCAGCAGGAACACACCGGGCGCTTCCTGGGTAACCAATGCGCCCATATCCTCCAGAATATCCAGCAAAATGCGGACATCGGAAATATCCGGAACATTCTCTACCCGACATTTGCCCTGCACCAAAAGTGCCGCAGGAATAATGGCCACTGCTGCGTTTTTTGCGCCGCTGATGGTCACTTCTCCTTGCAAAGGCGTGCCGCCGATAATTTCATATTTAGCCAAGGGAGAACAACTCCTTGCGTTAAACTTATTTATTCACGAAAGAATTATACCATATATAGTAGATTATGTAAAGTATAAATTTCCTTCCTATATCGACGAAAGGAACTCTGTTCTTCGAATAATCTTCTTTTTGGGAAGCAATAATCTATCATTGTTTCCGCAGACCTTTCGGGTAATGATTCTTTAAAACACTTCCGTCACCCTTTGCCCAGCCGATGCTATAGCCGTCCACCGTAATCAGGCACCAGCCCTTCCGCTTAGAAGGTAACGTTTCGCCGTGCAAGTACTTTTGTACCTCGTTGCTTTGGGCAGAAAAGTCTTCTGTGTTCCGGGTTTGCTTCAGCCACAGTGCCAAAGCGTGGGCCGGCTCAAACCGATCCTTTTTCACTTCGCCCAGCTCCAAACCCGGGCGCAGCACCTTCACGCCACGCAAGTCCGGCATTTCCTCCGGCGCCCAATACAGGCTTTGACCGAACAGCACAGGAAATCCCTCCGGGAGCGCAATATCCAGTTCTTTTGCAAAGGAAAGCCACTGACTTGGCAGCTTTTCCGGCTTGCGTTGGGGCGCATCCACATATTCCTCCCCGGCTTTTCGCAGCACTGCCGCAAAATGGCCCTCGCCACGAAGCTTATGGGGCCACAGGCGGTACATGCCCGGCTTTACGCAGGTAAACCAAGGGTTTTCCGCCGGCTCTAAGGAAAATTCCGGGTGGTTTTCCAGGAAATTTTCCACCGCTTCTTCGTTTTCTGCCGGGGCAAAGGTACAGGTGGAGTACACCAACCGTCCACCGGGACGGAGCAGCTTGGCGCCGCTTTCCAGAATTTCTGCCTGACGACGGGCGCACATCTGCACCGTGTCCTCGCTCCAATCCGTCACCGCAGCTTCTTCCTTGCGGAACATGCCCTCTCCGGAGCAAGGTGCATCGATGAGAACTTTGTCAAAATAGTTTTCAAAATGTTCCGCCAGTTTTTGGGGATGCTCATTGGTTACAAGGGCATTGGCAACTCCCAAGCGCTCTATATTGCGACTGAGAATTTTCGCCCGTTTGGGGTTGATCTCATTGCACAGCAAGAAGCCCTCCCCTGCCATTGCCCCGGCGATCTGGGTGGTTTTGCCACCGGGTGCGGCGCATAAATCGCACACACGCTCGCCGGGT